>JAIFLC010000133.1 GCA_020049295.1 Bacteroidota bacterium | reverse complement strand
GGCTGCTTTACCAACACCTTCGGTTCCATTTTCTGAGTAATATCCTTTGTAGCAGCCGATAATACCAATAGCAAATCCAAAAAAGAATGTTTTTATAGTTGCTGGGATTAAATCATAATAGTGCAATGGATCGAATGCAAGGTTTACAAATAAAGGCATCGAGACAAATCCCTTTAAATTAACAGCAACATATGATCCATAAAATGAAATTAAATCAGCATAAAGTACTAAAACAGGAATCATAAAAGTAGTGGCAAGAACTCTGGTTACAACAAGATATTTAATTGGATTAGTTCCCGAAACCTCCATTGCATCTATTTGTTCTGTAACTCTCATAGAACCAAGTTCGGCCCCAATACCCGATCCGATTTTTCCAGCACAAATTAGTGCAGTAATAACCGGGCCTATTTCACGAACAATAGATACAGCAACCATGCCCGGCAACCAGGATTCGGCACCAAACTCAGCCATGATTGGTTTGGATTGAAGTGTTAGCACTAATCCCATTATAAAAGCAGTTATTCCAATTAGAGGGAGTGTACTTAGTCCTATTTTTGATGCTTGTCGAAGTAATTCTTTATGTTCATAGGGCTTTCTGAAAAGTTCTCTAAAAAATTCGATGGTAAAGCGCGATAATCCTCCTAATTCGATTAGCAAATTGTTTAGCCAGCCATAGTCTTCATTCTCATCAAATTCTTGTGAATGTTTTTTTCTTCTAAATATGGTTAAAATATTTAGGTTCATTATTAGTAAATGGTGGTTAGAATAAAAATGAAAGGTACAAAATTATACGCTAACTCGTGGTTAAATTATTGTAAAATTTACCAAAAAGCAATATTTATTAATTGGTAAACATCAGTAAGTAAGGTCGTTCTATTTCTTTTTGAAGTTCTCCTATTCCAATACTCCTACTTTTTCTAATAAATTCTTTATGATCAAAGAAAATTAAAATAGTTGGAACTGTAAATACGGAATTTTGAGCTGCTATTTCAGGCCTTTCAGATGTATCGCAAAAATACATTGGCATTAACGGAAAATAGGTAGTAAGCAATTCGTGGATTTTTGGTTTTAATACTTTACAAACATTGCAGGTATTATTTGAAAAATAAATAAGTACGGCTTTCTCTTTAAAAATTATGCTTTTAAATTCATTAAAACTATTAATTTCTTGTATCATTAATAATTATTGGTATTGAGCATTATAAGAGTGCAGGCAACACAAACTTCTATTCCTTTTTCCATGGCAAGTTGAATCAATTCCTGATTTTCGGATCCGGGATTAAAAATTATTCGTTTTGGAGATAACCCGATAATATAATCATAGTATTCTTTTTGATTATCAGGATTAAGATACATTGTAACTGTATGAATGTCAGTTAGATTTGGCTTGCCGATAAGAATATCCTGCCACATCACTTGTCCTTCGCGTTTGCCGATAAGAACTGCCTCATGTCCATGGCGAACAAGACTTTTTACAGCTTTGTATGAGAACCTTATTGGATTTGGGCTTGCTCCTAATACCAGCGTTTTTTTCATAGAGTTATAAGTGCTAAGTTTTAAAACTTAAAAATACAATTTTTCTCTTGATGTGCAATGGTTTATCGATAAGTAATTGTTTGTTGAAGATTTGGTAAGATTTTTTATTGTCATTTTATTGTTTTCTGAATCAAAACAACGGCATGAGCTGAAATGCCTTCTTCGTTGCCGACAAATCCTAGTTTTTCTGTTGTAGTAGCTTTTATTGAGATTTTTTCAGAATCTTCGTGTAGGGTTTCTGAAAGAATCTGAATCATTTGAGGAATATATTGCTGAATTTTTGGTCTTTGTAAACAGATTGTAGAATCAATATTAACTATTTTGTAATTTTTGGTTTTAATTAATTCGTAAGTTCTTTTGAGCAGAATTTTACTATCTATATTTTTGAATTCATTACTTGTGTCGGGAAAATGAAATCCAATATCACGCATAGCTGCTGCTCCCAGCAAGGCATCGCAAATTGCATGTATTAGAACATCACCATCAGAGTGTGCAAAGCAGCCTTTTGTGTGAGGAACAATAATGCCCCCCAACGTAAGTTTTAAACCATCTTCGAGGCGATGAACATCAAATCCATGTCCTATTCTTAGATCCATGTTATATATCTTTTTTTCGCTGTTGCAAACGCAATTCTTCAAAATCAAGACCAAGAGTAAAACGCATTGTTTTATCTAATGGATGGTTCTGACTTGTTGATATAAGGTATGAAAAATCAAATGTAAATACATTGAATTTTATTCCTACACCTGCAGTAAAGTACTTTCGATTTCCTTTTTCCTGATGTTCATTAAAATAACCACCTCGCACTGCAAATTGTTTTGCATACCAGTATTCTGCACCTATTGAATACTTTATCTCGTGAAGTTCTTCGGTTAATCCTCCTGGTGCATCATAAAATGATTGTATCATTCCTTGTGGTACTGATACATCAGAGTCGTAACCGGAAACTATTTCTCCATCTTGGACATCAGGAGGCGTAGGAACCAAAAATTTATTCAGATCGAAAGCCAATGTTAACGAATTAAAATCATCAAGATTATAAAGGTATGCGAGTCCTAATTTTAAGTTAGTTGGTAAAAAATCTTTTTCAATTTCGGTATATGAAACCTTGGATCCTATATTTGAAATATTTAAACCAAAAGATAAGGTTGAATATCTTTCACCTAGTTTTATTTTTTCATTTACATAGTACATCGAAATGTCTGCTGCAACAGCATTTCCAGCTTTTGTTTCGGTGCTTTCAACAAAAGCACCTCCTGTAATATCTGAACGGATATATCTAAATGCAATACCTCCGGATATATTATTTGAGAAACTGCGGGCATAAGCAATATCTATAGCAAATTCATTTGGATTATGTACGCCTAGTTCTTCGTTATTTTCATTAGTAAACTGAATATCTCCTAGGCTAAAATATAGAAGTGATACTGCAACGGCCTGGCGTTCATCAATGCGTCCAAATCCTGAAACATGGTACAGATCAATATCTCCAATAAGATTTCTAAGCCATGGAGTGTATGAAATAGCAACACCCATATCGCTTTTAATAAAGGCATATTTTGCTGGATTCCAATGCATAGAGCTGTAATCTGGTGAAGTAGCCGCACCAACATCTCCCATACCTCCGGCACGTGAATCGGGTGCAATTATTAAAAAAGGTACAGCATATTCAATGGCATTTTCTGTTCCTGCTAAATCATTTGGATCAACTTGTGCAATACCTGTTATTCCACAAAAAAGAAGGATTGATGTTAGTGTGAGTTTAAACGTATTCATTCTTATTTCCATAATGTAAGATTGCAAATATAAAATTATTTCGCGTTGGTTATTCATTATTTTAAAATAACCAGTTTTTCGATTTTTTCTGCTTTTTTCCCATCCGTAGAGCGTACGCTTAACTTGTAAATATATACTCCACGGCCTATTTTATCCCCAAAATCATCGAGGCCATCCCAAGGTATAGCATCAGAACGAAAAGCATTTGAATTTATTATCTGCTGAATCGTTTTTACCAGTTTACCACTTATGGTAAATATTTGGATTAATATTTCCAGATCTTCATTTGGGCGGTTATGATCAAAAAAGAAACTTGTATTTTCTGTAAATGGATTAGGGTAATTAAAAATGTTTTTTATTGCCAGTTCGGCTGTTTCAGCAACTATAAAATCGAGATATTCTTCAGTTGAATTATTATAAACATCCCATACCTTCAGTTTCAGATTATGATTTCCTTCGTTGAGTTGCGAAAACAGATATTCAATCTTCCCTTTTTGATAATCATCAATGTTCGATTCGTAATAATTATTTAAGACTATAGTATTACTTGTGTTATTATCGAGGATAGCTGTAATATCATGCCCAATTCCATTTCCTGTAGTATTTATTCCACTGCTATCAACAATTAAAACATATAACCTTGGGTTTTCATTCGTTACACCACCCGAAACAAAATTTTCGTCATTCATGTATAGGTTTACTAATGGGCCAGTATTATCAGCAATAAACGAATCGGATGAACCTCCAATAGTAAAATTATTAAAGAATCCCTTTGCCTGGCTATTATTTCCTGTGGCATAATAACTTATTTTGCCATTTCCGATACTATATGAAATATCCTTTGGAACAATAAAACTATATGCAAAACGTCCATTTGTAATACTGGCCTTACCTTTATAAATAATATTATCCTGAAGTGAAAATTCCATTGGAATTTCACCACCATTGCCTAGGGTAGTAATATTTCTTGATTTATCTAAAATTGTTGGATACACAATTCCATTAAAATCGGATATGAAATTATTATTTTGATCTGTTATGTGACCCGAAATAGTAACTTTAGTAAGCGCCTTTAATGTATCTGTATATTCTAAAACGTTTTTCCCATTAATTGAATCTGTAATGATAATATACTCTGGTAATGGTAATTTTAAAGCGGGATCACCGAGTAAAGTAAAATTGCGTTTATTATTTCCTGTACCGGAGGCATTTTTAGCAAGCCTTATAATATCTCCTAAAGCATAGTATTGCCCTTGGTAATCTCTTTCGAATACATAATTTAAAAATTTATTATTTAAAGTATAATTTGCATTTGAGTATACCAATCTTGTAGTAGTAAGTAATGCTATGCCTCCTCCATATGGATTAAGAAGTACCAATTCACCTGCAGATGTGATTGCATGGTCATCAAAACGACTAAACTCACAGGTAGCTGTCATAAAAATTGCTAATCTGTTAATGTTTTTCCACGAGTTTATGTTGTCAATTGTTAATATTCGCTCATGTGCAAGATATCTTTCCCCTCCATGCCCTGTGTAGTTAAATAATAAGATGCCATTATTAATAAACTCATTTATTAACCGGTTTACTTCAGGATAACTCTCGTCGATTGCCGATGAAACCTGAGGAAAAGCGTCGAGATATATTTTTTTTATGAAAAAATGTTGATAGGTAGTATCTACAAAAGTAGCGAGTTTGTCTGCATCGATCATATGCAAGTTATTATCTTCATCGTCCCCAACGAAACACAATGTATTTACCCAGTTTCCTAGGTTTGATGGATTTGAATATACATTTATTTTATTTACAATAGCTTGTGCTTCGGCAGAGGATTGTACAGGAAATCGACCAATGCCAATATCTACTAAACCAGAATTCGATGCTTCAACGTTATCCGTAGGATCGAGTAAACCAAAAAAATCGTCAGTAACGAATGATGAAGTTGGATCTATCGAATTTATTGATTGATATGTTGGTATATAATTGGTTCGTGAGGTAGTTATTGATTTATGGTCATACGATCCATCACCAATTAATAAAAGGTATTTTAACGTATCAACGGCTGATGGTCGATTGTATATCATTCGGGCAAAATTCCGAATGGCCGAAACATCAGGACTTCCTGATGAGAACTCATTATAAATTTCTTCGGGAGTTACAACTGTAACAGAAAGATTGTCTTTGTTTTGATGAAAATCAGCAACCTCATTTGCTTGTGATATAAAGTCGGGATGGGTAACGATAATCATGTCGCGATGATCAATAGCATGCAGGTTTTGATTATTTACATTGCCCACATTCGATACATTTAAATAATCAGAGTTATTAAATGCAATAAATTCATTTAATCCGGGCTGAACAGTAAGCTTGCATTTGATTGAATTATCAGTTTGTAATGTCGAAATTGCATGGTTAACAGGTTGAACAGGATTTGTGACATTCCATATTCTTGTTGTCGACGTTGCATTCTGAAGTGTAAATTCAATGGTTTTTGCTGAGACATTTGTATTGTAATATCTGAAAATTAATTGATTGCTACTCATTCGTAACTGTCTCACTCCATTAATAGTAATATAATCTAGCCAGCCTTCAGATGATGCACTGGGTTTGTTATAAATGACCTGAATTGGAATTAGATCTGTTGTACTAGTAAATGTTGCATTTGAGGTAACCAAATTTGCGTAATTTGTGGTATAGGAACTTAAGTTAACTAATGGAATAGTTGCAGTTAAAACATCCGTAGTTCCTGATTTTATGTTAAAAGTTGAGTTAACTCCCGAACGTGCTGCCAAACTTGTTTTAATTTTTACCGGTGTTGTTTTAATCAGATTTGGGAAACTGAATTCAAAATTATGTGAAGTTATAATATCAAAATTCTCGCCTAGCCAGAGCTGACCAGATTTTAAAAGGTTTTCTTTTTCCTTTTCATAATGAGCAAAATCAGTAAACTGAGTTACATATTCAGTAATAGCATCAGAGGGCGAAGGTAAATCTGATACAATATTCAAAGAACCAACGTCAGTGGTTAAGAAATAGTAATTATCATCTGAATACTTATGAAGGTTATAATTAAAAAAAATGCTAGTTGTATCATATGTCCATTGATTGGGGCTTTTTCCATAAAAAAGAATATAGTCATCAGAATTGAATATTCCATCACTTCCTTTCTCAATAAAAATATCGTTTTGTACTAAATCATCGTCAGTAGGATCCATATTTGAAACCGTTAAAATTCCTGATGAGTTTCCATAAATCATTATGTTTTCAGGATTAGTAAATCCCATCCCAATTAATTCAGAATAAGATATCTTGTAAATCCCATTCTTATTTAGTTTTATTTTATACCATTTTCCACTTTTTAATACTGATTCGGATTGAAAAGAGGTTTTATATTTCGGAGTCGATAAATGTTGTTGTCCTTGATTTATTTTTAGATTAAAAGAAACTATTTTTTCTGCAATCCCTGACGAGCTTATAATTATAGGTAGAAAACTAACAGACAGATAAGGTTGTTGTCGTTTGTATTGAACTGAATAATTTAATTTAACATTTTTTTGAATAAGAATACTTTTTTCAATAAGCTTTAATTCATCATTGCTTAATGGTTCTGTTCTGATTATATCAATATCAACCATAGTATTCGGTGAGCTTATTTTTATTAACTCAAAATAATAAGGTAAATAATTCAAATCGTCCAAATATGTTGCATCCTTAAAGTACAGAAAACTCTTTTTATCGATGTTTCGATCCTGAAAATCAAAATAATAAGATGTTGATTTAGGTTTTTCCCACTTTATATGTCGTTCAAGAACATTTTGTGAGTTAGTCATAAAGGCTGAAAACACACAAAGGATAAAAATAATCGTAGATTTCATTAAAAAAAGTTTTTACAAAGTAACAAATTTTTAAAAAAGTAATATAAGTATTCTGTGAATCGTTTGTTTATAATTAATTAGTTTGAGAACGTTCAAATTTAGTTCCTTATTGTAATTTTGATGTTTTGCAGGTAAAGATATTTTAAATGAAGAAAACTCTTTTCTTAATATTATTGATATATAGTCAACAATTATTTTCTCAAGATGTTGAGTTTTCGCAATATTATGCAAATCCGCTATATTTAAATCCTGCCTTTGCTGGCTCTGATGAAATGTCGAGAATAAATTTAAATTACAGAACAATACTTCCCTCATCTTTTGGAGATTATTCGACATATAGTGCCTCGTATGATCAGTATCTTGATGGAATAGGAGGAGGTCTGGGATTTCAGATTATGAATGACAGACAAGCACAAGGCACAATAAATGCCCTTAGCTTTAATATTTTATATGCATATCATTTTCAATTACGAAGAAGATGGTCGTTTAGTTTAGGACTTCAAGCTGGGTATGATATTCACAGTTTTAATACTCAAGAATTGGTTTTTCCTGATATGATTGATCCGTCAACAGGAGCAACAGGCAACAATACAGAAACATTAACAGACCAAAAGGCTATGTTTTTTGATTTTGCAGTCGGATTTTTAACCTGGTACGAAAATTATTATCTTGGATTATCCGTTGATCATCTTACAAAACCAATTTCATCTCTAGGTACACAATATAATGGAATAATCGGGCGAAAATATACCTTGCATGGTGGTGTTGATATACCTTTGTATAATAGCAGAGGGAGAGTTGATATGACATTTTCTCCAAATCTTATTTTTCAATTACAAGATGATGCAACAAAAATAAATTTGGGCTTATATCTAACAAAAAATTTATTAACAGGAGGTATTTGGTTAAAGACAAATACACAATTTAATTTAACTGGCGCCGTTCTTATGTTAGGTGTTACCGGCGATTATTCTTCGTTTGCTTATAGTTACGATGTGCCATTTTATTTGGGCGGAATAAGCGGAATAATTTCCGGGTCACATGAGGTAACTTTTTTATATAAATTCAAGTATAAAAGCAAGAGAAAAAAAATGCAGGCAATAAAATGTCCTAAAATTTAGTTATATTTGTAACTTATAGTTATGTATAGTATAAAAAATTATTATATTTGAAATAAAAATACAAAACCATGAATATGAAAATTAACATTTCTTCCTTATTGATAATTGGCTTATTTGCATTCTCTGGTTGTGGTGGCGGTCCCAAAGTTGATGAAAGTAATTCATCTACAACTGGTTGGGCCTACAATGATCCGGAAAATGGAGGTTTCGAAGTTATACACGATTATTATGATCAGCCTGGTCCAGGGTTAGTAATGATCGAAGGTGGTTCATATACCATGGGCCGAACTGAACAAGATGTTATGTATGATTGGAATGCAGTACCACGTAGAGTTACTGTTTCGTCATTTTATCTTGATCAAACAGAAGTTAGAAACGTTGATTATAGAGAATATTTGCATTGGATTCGTCGTGTTTTTGTTGATTACCCTGATGTATACAAAAAAGCATTACCCGATACATTAGTTTGGAGAAGTCCTTTAGCATACAACGAGCCCTATGTTGAGTATTATTTGCGTCACCCTGCATATAATCAGTATCCTGTTGTTGGCGTTAACTGGTTGCAAGCAAATGATTATTGCCTATGGAGAACTGACAGGGTTAACGAGATGAGAATGATTGAAGAAGGAATTCTCGAACTTGATCCAAATCAGGTTGGTCGTGAAAATTTTAATACTGAAGCTTATTTGGCCGGACAATATGAAGGATTGGTAAAAGAAAACCGACCATCATTGGATCCTAATGTTGAAAGCCGCAGAGTTACTTTAGAAGATGGTATATTATTACCTAAATACAGACTTCCAACAGAAGCAGAATGGGAATTTGCAGCATATGCTCTTATTGGAAATACTTACGATGAAAGAATTTACGAACGTCGATTATATCCATGGGATGGTCACTGGGTTAGAAACCCTATTGGTAAAGACCGTGGTGTTATGATGGCTAACTTTAAACGTGGTCGTGGTGATATGATGGGTACTGCTGGTGATCTTAATGATAATGGATCAATTACTGTTCCAGTTACATCTTATTGGCCAAATGATTATGGATTATATTGTATGGCTGGTAATGTTAACGAATGGGTAGCTGATGTTTATCGACCTCTATCTCTTGAAGACATTAGTGATTTCCGTCCTTTCCGTGGTAATGTATTCGAAACACTTGAAACCAATGAAGATGGAAGTATCATGGCAAAAGATAGTTTAGGTAGATTGAAAAAACGTCTTGTTACCGAAGAAGAAGCTGCAGCGCGATATAATTATCAGAAAGCAGACTATAGAAACCATTTAGATGGTGACTTAATGTCGAGAGTTGATTTTGAACAGCAGGAAGCAGTTAAAGGAGCCGGATCTACTGGTGAAATGTATTCCAGAGAAGAAAATGATTGGTCTTCATTAGTAACAGATAAAGTTAGAGTTTACAAAGGAGGATCATGGAGAGACAGAGTATATTGGTTAAATCCTGCAACACGCCGTTTCCTTGATCAGGAAGAAGCTCGAGACGATCTGGGATTTCGTTGTGCTATGACCGAGGTAAGTAGTCCTGGTGGTAAAGGATTTGGTAAATAATATTACCTAATATAAATATAAAGAGGCTGTATCATAAGCCTCTTTTTTGGTATTTTCACTTCGACAAGCTCAGTGTGACATATTGATTATTAGATTATTGTCATTTCGAGCCTGTCGAAAAACAGACAACTATCTTGCTTTTGGGACAACCTCTTTTTTATACCCATTTTCATGAAAATTGAAGATTTATATAATATTTATAGAAAAAATCCGAAAATTTCTATTGATAGCAGAATAATAAGCAAAGATTGCTTGTTCTTTGCATTAAAAGGTGATCGATTCAATGGTAATCAATTTGCTCTTAAGGCACTTGAAGATGGAGCTGCTTATGCTGTGATTGATGAAAAAGAATATGGAACAGATCCAAGGTGTTTATTCGTTGATGATACATTAAAAACGCTGCAGTTACTTGCAAATTATCACCGAAAATTTTTAAAATTTCCTATTCTTGCGATTACCGGTACAAATGGGAAAACTACGACTAAGGAACTAATTTCAGCAGTTTTAAAACAAAAATATAATCTTGTTTATACTCAGGGAAACCTGAATAATCATATTGGTGTTCCGTTAACATTACTTTCAATGAAGACCGAGACTGAGTTTGGTGTTGTTGAGATGGGAGCTAATCATCAATTTGAGATTAAATCACTTTGCGAAATTGCTGAACCTGATTACGGATTAATAACTAATGTAGGTAAAGCCCATCTTGAAGGATTTGTGACATTTGAGAATATTATTAAAACAAAAACTGAATTATACGATTTCTTAAACAAAAATAATGGTGTAATATTTTATAATGCATCAAATCCATTTCTAACTGATTGTCTCAAAAAGGTTAATTGCAAACTAGTTTCTTATGGAAATATAACAGGGTCAAAGGTAAATGGGGCGGTGAAAACGTTGAATCCATTTGTTAGTGTTGATGTTCATGAAAGAAATGATCAATATATAATTGATACTAATTTAATCGGTAAGTATAATCTTGAGAATATTCTAGCCGCAGTTTGCATTGGTAACTATTTTGGTATAGATAGTTCAAAAATTAAAAATGCAATTGAAAACTATGTTCCATCAAACAATAGATCCCAATTAATAAGGACAGCAAAGAATACTATTTATATGGATGCTTATAACGCGAATCCCACAAGCATAGCCGCTTCCTTATCAAATTTTATTGAATTGGACGTTAAAAGTAAGTGCGTTATTTTGGGTGATATGCTTGAACTAGGCTCAGATGCATTTAAAGAACATGAAAATGTTATTAAAATGCTGCAGAAGAATGATTTTAAAACGGTAATTCTTGTTGGTGAAATCTATTCAAAGCTAATGACACCTGATCATTATCTAAGATTTGTTAATGTTAGCCAGGCAATTTTGTGGTTAGAGAAGAACAAAATCCATAATTCTAATGTTTTAGTTAAAGGTTCGAGAGGAATTCAGCTCGAACGAATTGTAGATTACTTATAATTAATAGAAAATGGGAAATAGAATAATGGACCCTATTGTAGGGAAATTGATGGGACTAAGATATAAATCGCATCCATGGCATGGTGTTGATATTGGTAAAGAAGCTCCAGAAATAATAACCTCTTATATTGAGATGGTACCAACGGATACGGTAAAATATGAAGTTGATAAAACGAGTGGTTATTTGCGACTTGATCGACCTCAGAAATACTCAAATGTGGTTCCTGCTTTGTACGGATTTATCCCCCAAACATATAGTGGTGACAGAGTTGCTCGATTAAGTGCTGAGAAAACAGGAATGAAAGATATTAAGGGCGATGGTGATCCTATTGATATTTGTATTCTTACTGAAAAAGATATTACACATGGTGATATTTTAGTTAGAGCCAGACCTATTGGTGGATTTCGAATGATTGACGGAAATGAGGCAGACGACAAGATAATTGCTGTTTTGGATAATGATGCCGTTTATGGTGGGTATCGCGATATTACAGATTGTCCTGCACTTGTTATAGACAGATTGATGCATTATTTTCTGACTTATAAAGATTTGCCTGGAAATAAAGCAAATACTGAGATAACACATACCTATAATATTGTTGAAGCACAGGAAGTAATTAAACGATCAATTGAAGATTATAAGGATCGTTTTATTGATTTGAATAATCTCCTTTCAATTTAATTAGAACGAAAGTTTATAAAAGACTTTCTTCTTCTTTACAAAATAACTAAAAACAATACTACCCTGAAACATTTCAGGATGTGTTGTTTTTATTGTTTGTTCAAGTATGCTTTTCCTTTTTAATTGTAGTTGTTTTAGAGATTTATAAAAGTGAAGATGAGCTTTTAATACAGCCATAAAACTTGGAATAGAAAGATTTGCTAAGAAAAGGCTTGCAGAAACTCCATCAAGGAACATTCGTGCAAAAAGAGTTCGTAAGAATTTTTTCTCAGGAAGGTTTTTATATAACAGGAATAGATTATTACGGTAATTCAAATATAGTTTGAACGGATTATTATTTGGTAATGTTCCCCCACCGACATGAAAAACCGAAGAATCGGGGCAATACACAATTCTATGACCAGCATTTTTTAAACGCCAACAAAGATCTATTTCTTCCATATGAGCAAAAAAGTCGTCATCAAAACCATTCTGTTTTTTATACAATTGAGAACGAACAACCATGCAAGCTCCTGTAGCCCAAAAAATATCTTTAACATCATTATATTGCCCTGTATCATTTTCAACTGTACCTATAATTCTTCCTCTGCAGAACGGATAACCATATTTATCAATAAATCCGCCAGCTGCCCCGGCGTATTCAAATTCGTTCTTATTTTTTACTGAAAGAATTTTGGGCATAACTGCGGCAATCGAAATGTCAGAATCGAGCAAATCGATTAATGGATTTAGCCAATTTGGAGTAACCTCAACATCAGAATTTAATAATACAAAATATTGAGCTTCAATCTGATTTAATGCTCTGTTATAGCCACCGGCAAATCCATAATTTTGGTCAAGAACTATTTGCCTTAATTGTGGATAATTTGAGTTTAAAAAGGTTATAGAATCATCTTTTGAGTTGTTATCAGCAATTATAATCTCAGCGTTGGTGTTTTGAGTATTCTGCATTAAAATGGGTAAATATTTGGATAAAAAACCTTTCCCATTCCAGTTAAGAATTACGATTGCTGTTTTTACCATTACATTTCAGGTTTTCGTTTGTTTTTCCAGCGATTATGCGACCAGAGATAATATTCGGGTTTATCCTTTATAATTTTTTCAACCCAACGAATATACTTTTCAGTAATTTCAAATTCATTATATTGCGATGGATTTTCAATTATGTGATCAAAAATCATCTTGTATTTTCCTCTTTTTACTTTTTCGAGATATGTAAAAACAAGAGTTGCCTTAATTTTTTTTGCAATCTTCTCAGGTCCGAGGAAAATAGAAGCATCCTGATTTAAAAATATAGTCCAGTAATTACTGCTTGTTCTTGGTGGCCTTTGATCTGCAATAAGTCCAATTGTTGTATAAACCTTGTTCTTATCGTATTGTAAAATTGTTCTGAATGAATCGTTCATAGATACCGGAAGTGCACCAAATTTGGTACGCATATTGAAAAACTCTTTGTCGTAATTTTTATTATTTAGAGGTTTATAAATGCCCAATGTTTTGTGTGGTGATAACAATGGCAATACCAAATAATACTCCCAGTTATTATAGTGAGCTGTAACAATAATAATATGTTTATCCTGATTAAATATATCAGTTGCAATCTGAATACATGATTCAAAATCAATCATCTTTTTCACCTTTTCGGGTTTCATCCTTATTAATGCTATATTTTCCATAAAAATATCGCTCAAATGGTGATAGAATCTAATTGCAATCTTTTTTATTTCATTTTCTGATTTTTCGGGAAAAGAGTTTCTGAGGTTTTTAAAAACTACTTTTTTCCTATATCTGATTATATAATAAAGGAGAAAATACACCAAATCAGCAATGACATATAAAACTGAAAGGGGAATTCTGCTTAATACCCAGCTTAATATCCGAAAAAAGAAAAAACTTATTTGTTCCATTACCTAAATTTATCTTCCCATAAATTGTTTAACTATATCTAAAAACTCATTGAAAACAAAATTATTACATGCTATAATTTCTTTACCAAATATATAATTTTTTTCACCCACAAAATCTGAAACTTTTCCACCAGCTTGTTGAACAATAAATGCACCGGCAGCAACATCCCAAGGACTAAGACTGTATTCGTAAAACGCTTCGAATCGACCGCAGGCAACATAAACAAGGTCGGTTGCTGCCGAACCCAATCGGCGAACACCATGCGAATTCACCATGAAAAATTCCAACGACTCAAGAAATGGTTTTATTCTTTTATAATCATAGTAAGGAAAACCTGTGGCAATAAGACTGCTTTTCAAATCTTTTTTATCGGATACTTTTATTATTTCACCATTTAAAAAAGCAGAACCATCTTCCCAAGCATAAAAACATTCATCAAGGCTGATTTCATAAACAACACCCAAAATAATTTGATTGTTTTTCATCAACGCGATGCTAATCGCAAAAGGTGTTAGACCATGAATGAAATTGGTTGTTCCATCTAATGGATCGATAATCCAATTGTATATTTCGCCTTTTTTTATTGATGTACCTTCTTCTGCAATAAATCCTGCTTCAGGTAGAATTTTACTTAACCCATCAACAAGTTTTTGCTCAGATGTTTTATCAACGTAAGTCACAAAATCGTGAATGCCTTTTACTTCGACATTAATATTTTTATTCGATGTACGTTCGGATTTAATAAATAATCCTACCTCTTTTGAGAGGTCGCAAACCTGAGTGCAAATGTGTTCTAAATTCATTCTAATTATTGTTTAATTATTTTGTGCCTAAAGGCATATTTTGTAAATTAAATAAAAACAATTCCCATATTCCCGGATGGAGCTAATGAAATTAATTTTACCTGTTTTATTTGTCCAATAAGCGATTTATCATAACTGGTTTCTACTTTAATGTAGTTTTCAGTAAACCCATATATTTTTCCATCTTTTTGTGATGACTCAAATAAAACCTTTGCGGTTTTACCAATATGAATTATATAAAAATCTTCATGTTTCTTATTAGCCAACTGATGAACCTCTTTACTTCTAATTGAGATAATACTTTTTGAAACTTTATTTTCCATTACTGCAGATTTCGTATTTTGTCTTTCAGAATAGGAGAAAACATGATAAAATGATGTGGGCAATTTTTCGAGAAATGTATATGTTTCTGAAAATAGCTTATCAGTTTCACCAGGAAATCCTACAATTACATCAACTCCGATGAATGCATCGGGCATTAGTTTTTTTATTTTTACAACTCTTGATTGGAAAAGTTCTCGGTTGTAACGACGTTGCATCTTAGCCAAGATATCATTACAACCCGATTGCAGTGGTATATGAAAATGATTTAAAATTTTATTGGATTTGGCAACGTGTTCTATAATTTCATCTGTCAACAAATTTGGTTCGATAGATGAAATCCGGATTCTTTCTATACCATCAACTTTTTCAAGGTTCTTTATTAGTTCGAAAAACGATTCGTTGGTTGATTTTCCAAAATCGCCAATATTAACTCCTGTCAAAATAATTTCTTTAATCCCCGAAGCAGCTATTCTTTTTGTTTCAACTACAAGTTCTTGGATGCTTTTATTTCTGCTTTTGCCTCGTGCTAAAGGAATAGTACAATATGAACACGAATAATCGCAACCATCCTGCACTTTTAAAAACGATCTGGTACGATCGGCTTCTGAATGAGATGAATCAAACCTGTCAACCTTTTCAATTTCGCATGAATAAACAACTGGAGCGCTGTTTTTATCTAATTCATTAAGATGCTCAAGGATGTTAAATTTTTCTTGTGTTCCCAAAACCAAATCGACACTAAGGTTCGAGGCGATTTCTTCTGGATTCAACTGTGCATAGCAACCAACTACTGCAATCAAAGCATCTGGTGATTGATTTTTAATTTTATGAACAGCTTGTCTACATTTCTTATCTGCCTGATCGGTTACCGAGCAGGTATTAATTACATATAAATCAGCATTCGAATTAAAACTAACTATTTCGAACCCTTCTTCTTTAAATTTTCTTGAGATGGTTGATGTTTCTGAAAAGTTGAGTTTACAACCTAAGGTATGAAAAGCAACACGTTTTATCTTCTTATTGGATTTACTCATTTGCAGCAATTAGTAAAACTGCAAATTTATGTTATTTTCTTAATCAATTACCATTTCGGCTATAGTCAAAATAGATTTGTTTTACAATGCCATCGGCAATACCCATTTTGGGAACAATGATTTCTTTCGCCCCCGACCATTTAATAATCTTAAAAAGTAAATCGGATGCATGTACAATAACATCGGCTCTATCAGGATTCAATCCTAAAATTTTAATTCTATCATCATATGAAAATGATTTAATATGATCAGAAACAGTTTTAAGAGTCTTAACAGGTAATGGGCTTCCTTCTTTTTTCCCAGATAGTTTCAGAAGTTTATTAATATTACCTCCTGATCCAATAAGTTCAATGTTTTTATAGTTTTTCTTAATTTCAGTTAAGAATTTTTTCATCGTTCCTAACTCATTCATACTATATGTTTTGTTCAATAATCTTATTGTACCTATATTAAATGAATGGGATGCAACTATCGCTGAATTTGAGAATAAGGTGATTTCGGTACTTCCACCACCAATATCAACATACATATATGAATGTTTCGTATCTAATAATTCATCAATTCTATTATTAAAAATGATGTTCGCTTCGGTTTTTCCATCAATTATTTCGAT
>JAIFLC010000076.1 GCA_020049295.1 Bacteroidota bacterium | reverse complement strand
TTTAAATAAGTCAATAATATTGGTAGTTCTGGCATTCTTTTTGGCAGCATGCAATGCTACAGCTCAAAAATATAATATAAATGTAAAAATTAATGGCCTAAGTGATGCAGAGATTTATCTTGCACATCACTATGGTAACAAACAATATCTGGATGATACCATAAAAGTTAATAACAAAGGAGAGGGTATTTTTACCGGAGATTCTTTATTACACCAAGGAATTTACCTTGTAGTTTTACCTTCTAAAAATTACTTTGAGCTTGTTATAGGATCTGATCAAGATTTTTCTGTAGAAACCAATAAAGATGATTTACAGAAAGGAATGAAAATTAAAGGGTCGAAAGAAAATTCGGCTTTTCTGCAATATCAGAACTACATGATTGCAATGAATACTAAATCGATGGACATACAGCAAAGGATTAAAACCAATAGCTCAAATACCGATTCTGTAGAATTTTTACAGAATCAATTAAAAGTATTTGACAAGGAAGTCAGAACTGAATGGAATAAGATAATAGATGAAAACCCAGGAACTCTTTTGGAATCGATAATTAAAGCGATGATTGCTCCCGAAATGCCTGAGTTCGAAGTTCCGGAAAGCATTCAGAATAAGGACTCCGTAAGATGGTTTATGTCATATAATTACAATCAGAATCATTATTTTGATAATGTTAATTTAAGTGATGAACGGTTGCTGCTTACACCGATCCTGCATAATAAAATTGAACATTATTTTACCAAGGTTTTAATTCAAAACCCAGATACCATTATTAAATATATTGATATTATAGCTCAGAAAACATCTAGTAGCAATGAGGTTTTTCAATATGTTATGCGGTATTTTATAAATACATTTCAGCAAAGCAATATAATGGGTATGGACAAAGTGTTTGTTCATGTAGCCGATACGTATTATTTATCGGGAAAAGTTACCTGGCTCGATGATGAAACTATGAAGAAACTAGGTGAACAAGTTGCTAAACTTAGGTTCAATTTGGTTGGAAATGTAGCTCAGGATCTAAAAATGGAAACCTTAACCGGACAATATGCAAGGCTACACGAAATAAATGCTAAATATATTCTTGTTATGTTTTACGAACCCGATTGTGGACATTGCAAGAAAGTTGTTCCAAAAATCTGGGAGATTTACAATCAGTTTAACCGTAGCGAATTTGAAGTATTGGCTGTTTATACTCAAACAGACAAAACCGAATGGATGACATATCTCGAGAATAAACATTATGACTGGATAAATGCCTGGGATCCATACAACCTTACTAATTTCAGATTTTTTTACAATGTTTACAGTACTCCAACATTATATTTACTAGACAAGGACAAAAAGATTATTGCCAAACGTATTGGTCCTGAAACTGTTGAAAACATATTAAATCTTGAACTTGGCAGAAAGAAATTTTCTGAAATAGATTTTACAACAGAAGAAGAATAGATTTTCATAAAACTATATAATAAAACCCGCCTGCTAGCGGGTTTTTACTTTTTATAATTTTTTATTACTTATAACCTGCTTGCAAGTTCATAAATAGAATTTACCTGAAAACTATTTTCATCACTTTTATAACTCCAGAAACCCTCTTCGATAGTAACATGCGGAATAGTATCATTTCCTTTATCGACAGAAAAGTTTAATCGTTCCAACGCTTTTTTTGTCCAGGTATAATATATCCCATCACCCAATAGTCCAATCTTCTTCGAATGCTTTCGTTTCATTCTAAAATCGCCTTTTATTTTATCAAAATTTAGGTTGGTATGATCAAAAAGATGGTTGAATGTTTCGTTAAGGATTAAGTCTTCTGGCGCTCCTTCGGTTATGCCATCAGAAAGCATCAGCCAAATTTTATCTGCTTCCTGAATAGCTATATTTAGATCATGTGTTGAGAAAATGATGGTTTTACCTACCTTGCCGTCAGGCAGGTTTTCGGTTTTTGCCAGATTATTAAGAAGATGAACTATTTCGTACTTGTTTGGCAGATCAAGAAAAGCAGTCGGTTCGTCAAGAATTATTACCTGAGTATCTTGAGCTAATGTTCGTGCAATCATAACTCTTTGTCGCTCACCATCGCTAATTTCGTTAATATTTTTATGGGCGAACCGCTCCATTCCGACCATTTTGAGTGCCTTATTTACAGCATTAATGTCTTTTTCTTCTAATTTACCAAACCAGTTGGTATGAGGAAATCGACCAAGGGCCACCAGATCAAAAACTCTTAAATTATTAACCTGAATAATCTCAGTCGAAACGAAACTCACCAATCCTGCAAATTCGGAACGGGAATAATCACCAATTAATTTATTATTTATGGTTACCTGACCTTTTTTTGAATGCTGAAGACCGGCAATGCTTCTTAACAAGGTGCTTTTACCTACTCCATTTTTACCAACAATAGCAATTAATTCACCTTTGCTAGCTGAAAGGTTAATACCTGAAAAGAGCGAAAAAAAAGTACTTTTCGAAACGGGATATCCAATCTCAAGATTCTGTATTTCTAATATTTGATTGCTTTCTACCATTCAAAATTAACTAATACTTGAAAACCTCTGTTTTTTGACAATTATCCAGATTACAATTGGAATCCCTACCAATGCTGTAATCGAATTTATGGGTAATGAGCTTTCCTTTCCGGGTAATTGCGAGACAATATCACTAAAAAGCAAAACAATGCCTCCAATAATCATTGATCCGGGTAATAAAACCGAATGGTTGGCTGTTTTAAAAACCATCCGGGCTAAATGAGGAACGGCAATTCCAATAAATCCAATAGGTCCACAAAAAGCAGTTATTGTACCTGCAAGTAAACTGGTACTAAAAAATATTAAAAATCTCGACAAACGAATATTTAACCCCATACTTTTAGCATAGTTTTCGCCTAGCAACAATGCATTTAACATTTTTACTGATAAAAAAGCAATTAATAAACCGAATAAAATACTTGGAATAAGAACATATAACTGAGTAATAGAAACCCCACCCAGACTACCCATTGTCCAGATAATAAAAGCCTTTAACATTGTTTCATTACTAAAATACTGTAAAATTCCTACCAACGCTGTTGTTGCACTTCCGAACATCATACCAAGAATAAGTATTGTCATAATATCTTTAACCCGAGTGGAAACTGCAAATATAAGAAGTAAGATTAACCCAGAGCCAAACCAGGCAGCGAGTACAATTACCCAATTGCTTAATATGCCTAAATAATTAAAAATACCTAAAGAAGATACACCAAGCACCACAATTGCGACTCCCAAACTAGCACCAGAACTAATACCTAAAACATAAGGCCCTGCAAGTGGATTTTTAAAGATGGTTTGCATCTGTAAACCGCTTACGGCCAATGCAAATCCTGCAAAAAGTGCTGTTAGAGCCTTGGGTAGCCGAAACTGAAGAACAATGGTTGTATACTCAGGAAAATCAGAGTTATCAGAGAAGAAAGCGCCCAGAACCTCCTTTATTGGTATTTTAACAGATCCTAAAAAAACATCTGCAAAAAACAGCAAAATGAGTATAATTAACAAAATGATCCAAATAAATATTTTATTGCGTTCTGAAACCAATTTAATATTTTGATTTTAAAATGAAACGTCAAAAATAATAAAAACCCAAGATAATTAAAATTAGTTTACAGTTGCCAAGGATGAAAAGGTAAAAACAAAACCCTTTTATAATCGTTTAATGAATAGCTTTGTAGTAAACTAACTCATAATCAGGAATAAGTTCTGGATTAAAAATGGCTATCATATCTTTAAGAATAACATGTGGATTTACAATCCCCGACTCCCAGTAATCTATCCCACCATATGCATTTACTTTGGCATTATTATTAAATATTTTTGCACTTGTAAGAGGATTAAATTTTTTGAATCGTTCATCCATTTCAATTATTTCTTCAATTTTATTAACTGTGCCCGTATTTAGCCAAACCTCAGCCTTATTTGCTTTAGAAAAGATGGATTCGAAATTAAGGGTAAGGCTTTCACGTGATTTATTACTTTTCCAGATATAATCTCCACCGGCATCATTGACCAGTTTTGCTAAATAAGAATTTCCTCCAGGAACATACCAAACTTCCTTCCACGGCAAGCCAAATAAAACAGTGGGTTTAGAATCTGCTTTTTGAGAAATAGTAACTAAATCAAGATATTGTTTTTCAATATTATTAAAGTAATTAGCCGCAAAATCATCCATATTATAAAATTCAGCTACAAGCTTTATCCATTCAAGCTTACCCAATGGGTGATTCTCGAGATATTCGGCAATAATTATAGTTTTAATTCCCAATTCGTTCATTCGCTGATTGTATGTGGCCACCTGACTTCCGATTCCGTATGTTGTAACCAGATCGGGTTTAATACTTGCAAGTAGTTCATAATTAAGACTATTATCGTAACCAACATCAACAATTTTATTAGTCTCTAATGCTTCTCTAACCAATTGATTATATACATACTTATGGCCTGAAATGCCATTAATTGTGTTGTTTTTATTTAATGCATCGATAAATGCTATATGCGTTGTAGATAAACAAACTACTTTTTCAACAGGTGTTTTTATTTGAATAATATCATCAGGCAATTCGGGCAAAGAATCAAGGTTATCTGCAAGAGCATAACGAAATTCAACATTGTCGGCTCCTTGCCAAGGATCTTTTATGGTTATCAGTTTAAAATTATTAAAATACTCAATTTTAAATCCCTGGGCATATTTTATTTCACAAATCGATAATCTTTCTTTAACAGAAATATTTTCGTTGTTCTTGTCGGATGATACATTACATGAAATAAAAAAAACAATTGGACTTAAAAATAATAGCCTTAATATCGATTTCATAATATTTTATTTATTTCAAATATAGCTTTAATTCCTTTTTTAATTAAATTACATGCGAAATTGTTTTCAGATTTTGATACTTGAAGTTTTGTAATAACCTTTACATTAAATGTATCGTATAAAATTATAACCTTTTATACCACTTACAAACAGGAGCTTTAGCATGCAACAAAGAATCTCTAGAATTCTTTTAGTTATTTTAATCTTAATTTCTATTAATAAGGGAGTTTTTGCGAGTTCCTTAAATACTGATACTATTCATTTTAAAGGCAATAATGATTATCCTCCCTATCAATTAATAAATTCAGATGGTCAACCTGATGGCTTTAGCGTCGATTTGCTTAATGCTATTGCAAGAACAATGGGTTTAAACATAAAAATCAAACTTGACGATTGGAATACAGCCAGATATGAGCTTGAGCAGGGTAAGATTGATGGTTTGGCTGCTATGTCACCATCATCAGAAAGAAGTAAAAAAGTAAATTTTTCAACTGCTTATGTTTTTATCTCCCACTCATTATTTGTTCGTAAAGGCAGTACAATTGAATCGCTTGATGATATTTCTGAGATGCAGGTTATTGTAGTAAAAGGTGATATAATGCATGATTTTCTCATTTCGAATCAATTAACAAAATATGTTATTCCAGTAAAAAATTACCAAACTGCTTTGCGATTGCTATCTGCCGGTGAGTATGATTGTGCTTTAGTAAATAAGCTACAAGGCCAATTTGCAATAAATGAATTTAGTCTTACCAACCTAAAGCCTGTAGGCGCAGCAATACAACCCTACGAATTGGCATTTGCTGTTAATAAAGACCGACCTGAACTTGTTTCTCAACTTAATGACGGTCTTCAGATATTAAAATCGACAAACGAATACGATCAAATTTATGACAAATGGTTTGGCATTTACGAACAAACCGATATTAAGGGAAAAGTACTTACAATAATCGCATGGATTCTTATCCCATTTGGGATTATTCTCACATCCATATTATTCTGGTCATGGTCACTAAGAAAACAAGTGGCATCAAAAACTTTTGAACTACAAACAGAATTAAACGAACGACGAAGAGCAGAAAAAGAATTATTAAAAGAAAAATCATTGTTAAATTCAATGATTAATTCAATCCCCGACCTCATATTTTATAAAGATAAAGACAACAGATATCTGGGATGTAATGAATCCTTTGCTAAATTTTCAGGTATTAATTACGATATTAAAGGGAAATCCGATTATGAAATATTTTCATTCGATAGAGCTCAACAATACCATGATTTAGATAGTAAATTAATTATGGAAAATAAGCAATATCGATTCGAATCATGGGAACAAAGTGAGGAAGGTAAAAAATACTTATTGGATACATTAAAAGTTCCCTTTACAGACGAAGAAGGATTACCTTTGGGTATAGTAGGTATTTGTCATGATATTACCGAACGATATAAAAATGAAATAGCACTTACACAAGCAAAAGAAAAAGCAGAAGAATCTGATCGGTTAAAATCATCATTTCTTGCTAATATGTCGCATGAGATTCGTACACCTATGAATGCCATTATTGGTTTTTCCGATCTCCTCGTAGATACGGAAACTGATATTAACGAGCGCGAAGAGCTTGTTTCTCATATAAATAACAATTGTAATACACTATTACATTTAATTGATGATATTATCGATTTAGCAAAAATAGAAGCAAACGAATTATCTGTAACTTTAAGAGATACAAATATAAATGCAATTCTGTATGAATTGTATGATAGTTTTGTCGAAACAAGTAAAAAGATTAATAAAGGCCAAATATTATTAAAACTTCAAGAAGGTTTACCACACGAAAATATCATTGTTAAAACCGATCCATTTAGATTAAAACAAGTACTTACCAACCTGATTGAAAACGCTTATAAATTTACTGAACAAGGATATATTGAGATAGGCTATAAACTAGAAAAAAGAGAGAAGATAATCGAATTTTCTATTAAAGATACGGGTATTGGAATACCAAAAGATAAATTTGAAGAAATATTTGAACGTTTCAATAAAATAGAATCTGATAAATCAAGACTTTACCGAGGAACAGGTCTTGGACTAACTATTACAAAAAATCTAGTTGAACGACTTGGAGGAAAAATCTGGCTAGAATCTGAAACAGGAAAAGGTTCGACATTTTTCTTTAATTTACCTCTGGAAAAACCTGATGAATCGAAAAACAGCAATCAAAAACCGGAAACAATTAATGACTTTTCTCACTGGCAAAACAAAACAATCTTGATTGCCGAAGATGAAGATAGTAACTATAAATATCTCGAGATGGTTTTAAGAAATAAAGGATTAACTCTTCTTAAAGCAGAAAATGGATTTGAAGCGGTTGAGATCTGCAAAGGAAAAACGAAAATAGATCTAATTTTAATGGATATCAAAATGCCCGGTATGAATGGGTTAGAAGCCACAAATCAAATAAAGAAAATTCACCCTAAAATACCCATCATTATACAAACCGCTCATGCTATGTATAACGATAGAAACCATAGTTTTGAGGCAGGTTGCGATGATTATATTACCAAACCCATTAAATCAAACACTCTGTTTGCTGTGCTGAATAAATACTTATAAAAAGAAGAGTAAAACAACATCTAAGACTTTTTCCCTAAACTACTTGCATTGAAAATCTTGACTGAATTTATGAAAGGCAATCAATTTTGTTTAAATTTGATAGTTTATTCTTTAACTAAAATTAATCTTATGAAAAAATTATTAATGGTAATGCTTGTTTGTACAAGTCTTATTGCCAATTCGCAAAACGAAATGAAACCTTTCAGGTTTTATGTATCACCTTCAATTCATATTGGTTTCTTTAGTCCAGATGAAGTAAATACTTATATTGAAAATGCATTAAGTAGTTATGAATTGACTTTTGGCACTACCGATCTTATTATGAATTATAATGTAGGCCTAGGATTTGGATTTCGATTCTTTAATTTGGCCGAACTTCAAACGGTTACCGAGTATTCAATAGCTCCAAAATCTTTTGTGGTAACAAATGGAGATAATATGTCATTTACATTTTCAAAGTTTACTGCAGGTTTAATGGCTAATTTTATGATTCCACTTACATCAAACGAACGTAAAACCTCTGCGATTATAGGTGCTGGCATTCTTTATCATAATATGAGTTTCGAAGATTACAAGGCAACTAAAATTGCACCTCGTTTTCAAGCAGGTATAAGTTTAAACAACAACAAATTTAATCCGCAAATTCTCATATCTTACGATATGGCCAAAGCAGATGATAATGGATTTGAACTCGATTATTCAGGAATAAGGATTGGTGCTAACTTAAATTTCTAGCCTAAGAACACGCTTTTTTATGTTATAAACGTTTAATTTACATTTAATTAGGTTTATAATGAACAATTACGTATCGTATTATGTTAATATATTGATTTGTTAAATCATATTAATAAGTTGTATATTTGCTGCTTTAAAACATATTCCTAACTTTTAGGATAATTTTATAGTGATGACAAAACTAAGAAACCAAACCATTCCTGCATTAATTGAGAATAGCTCTCAGCTATATGCAGATAAGGCAGCATTATCTTTTGTTGATGGAAAATCTTATACTTATTCAGAATTAAGTATTGAAATTGACAAAGTTAAAACCTTGTTATTAAGTTTAGGAATTCAAAAAGGTGATCGGATTGCAATTTTAAGCAGAAATATGCCCAACTGGGGAATTTCATATTTTGCAATAACCTCATTAGGTGCTATAGTTGTACCCATGTTACCCGATTTTCATGAAAACGAGATTCAGAATATTATCGACCATTCGGGATGTAAAGTAATTTTCGTTTCAAAGCTTATGTTTCCGAAAATTGAAAAAATCAATTCTGAAGCGATTAATACTATTATTTATACTGATGATTTAACGATTGCTCGTGGTAATTCCATAGATGTTACATCCGAAACCAAATCTGAGAATGTATATGAAGAAGACATTGCTTCTATCATTTACACATCAGGAACAACAGGCAAATCGAAAGGGGTAATGTTAACCCATAAAAATATTGTTAACAATGCCATACAGGTTTTATCCATCGAAGCAGTAAATTCGACTCACTCATTTTTATCAATTTTACCTTTATCGCATACTTACGAAAATACACTCGGATTTATTTTACCTCTAATGCAAGGTGCGACGGTTTATTATCTTGATAAACCTCCTACAGCTACAATTCTGTTGCCTGCATTAAAACTAATTCGACCTACACACATATTAAGCGTTCCAATGGTAATAGAAAAGATTTATCGTAATCAAATCTTACCAAAATTTACAAATGGCAAAATAATATCCGCTTTATATAAAGTTGGTTTTATAAGAAAAATACTTAATAAGTTAGCAGGTAAAAAATTATACGAAACCTTTGGTGGCAAACTCGTATTTTTTGGAATTGGTGGTGCTCCGTTAGATCCTGTTGTAGAAAAATTTTTACGCGAAGCAAAATTCCCATATGCAATTGGTTATGGATTAACCGAATCAGCTCCATTGCTTTCGGGTGCAAACCCAAAACAGGTAAAATTCAGAGCAACCGGACCAGTGCTTAAAGGAGTACAAATTAAAATTAACAATCCCGATCCAATATCTGGCGAAGGTGAAATTTGGGCTAAAGGTGATAATATTATGAAAGGTTATTACAAAGAACCTCAAATAACAAGCGAAGTATTAACTCCCGACGGTTGGCTTAAAACTGGTGATTTAGGTCATTTTGACAAAGATAATTACCTATACATCCGTGGACGACTTAAAAATATGATCCTAGGTGCTAGTGGCGAGAATATTTACCCTGAGGAAATTGAATCTGTTATCAATAATTTTAAATACGTTGTTGAGTCAGTTGTTGTTGAACAGAAAGGTAAGCTTGTAGCTTTAGTCCATTTTAATTACGAAGAACTTGAAAAACAATTTCACGAATTTAAGGATGAAGCGATTCTTTATATTAATCAAAAAATTGATGAGCTTACTCAAGAATTACAAGATTATGTTAATTCAAGAGTAAATAAATTCTCGCGTTTAAATGCTGTAATTGCATATAGCACTCCTTTTGAAAAAACAGCTACACTAAAAATAAAAAGATATTTGTATTATTAGACTATAAAACAAATTGTTAAATCAAAAAACCATCCATCATATAAGGATGGTTTTTTTGCTTTTCTTGACATTGTTAACAAAATAAGCTATATTAAAACATAATTTCCCAACATGATTTATGCAATAAGCGATATACATGGTTGTTATAAAACTCTTCAGGTATTGCTACAAAAGCTAGAATACAAACCCTCTGAAGATCGTTGTTTTTTCCTTGGAGATTACATTGATCGCGGACCAAGTTCTAAAGCTGTACTTGATTTTTTGATTGATTTAAAGCAACATAATAATCGTTTAACTATTTTACGAGGAAATCATGAACAGATGATGCTTGACACATTTAAGAATAATCGCAAAGAGGATTATTTATTATGGAAACAAAATGGATGCGAAACTACACTTCAGAATTTTGGAGTACCACCTGGAGATTATGATTTAATTGAACATATACCATCAACATATATTGATTTTATCGAATCATTGCCCTATTTTGCAGAGTATGATCAATTTTTGCTCGCACATGCCGGATTTAATTTTCAATCAGGTGACCCTTTTAATGATACGAATAGCATGCTCTGGATACGTGACGAAGACTATGATAAAACCCTATCGGAAGGCAAAACAATCATTCATGGACACACCCAAAGGCCTGTTTTTCAAATTCTCAAAAAAATAAATAATAAATCCAATGTAATATGTATTGATTCTGGTTGTGTATATAAGAAAGTACTTGATCTAGGCTGGTTATCAGCTCTGAATCTTGAAACATTCGAATTAATATCTGTCAAAAATATTGACTTTTAAATAATTAACTATGAAAAATGAAGATGAAATATCATTGCTTTTTACTTGTTCTGAAATTGATGCACAGGTTTTAAAAGATATGCTTGAAGAAAACCAAATTGGTGCGATGGTAATTAATAGTATGCAATCTGGATTAGCAGCAGGTTTTAGTGGAGGATTACCTGGCATTGAGTCGAAGGTTTTTGTTGCCGAAAAGGATATAGACAAGGCAAAAGAAATTCTGGAAGAATTTAAAAATTCGTTTACCCAGGAGACTTAATTATTAAATCGACACAAACGATCTTTTTCTGTTTTCAAAAACAGCTATTTTTTTATATCCAATAGTTTTCAGTAAGGCTTTTGCTTTGCTAAAATTCTGCGCAATATCTACAGCCTGATGTGCGTCGGAACCGAGAGTAACAGGTACGTTCTCCTTCTTACAGATTTTGAGGAACTCTTCGGATGGATAAAATTCGTTACATGGTTTATGCAATCCGCTTGTATTTAGCTCAATAGCAACATCAGATTTTTTAAATGCTTTGGCAGTTTCCTTGTATAAATTGGTTAATTTAAAAGAAGGATAATAAGCAAACTTTTTAATTACATCAGCATGTCCAATAATATCAAATAATCCCGACAGTGCTGATTGCTTAAGTAACGCAAAATACTCGAGGTACAATGTATCAATATTCATATTGGTATAGTTGGTTGGATCAGTATCGAAGTTCCATCCATCAATAAAATGAATTGATCCGATAACATAATCTACTTGTAAATTCTCAATTATGAGTTTTACCTCATCTTCCTTTCTATAGAAATAATCCATTTCAATACCAAACTTCACTTTAAATGGCAATTCCTTAATATTCTTAAGCTTTCGGATTTTTTCTTTCATAAAACTAAAGTTCTCGGAACGAACAGACCATTTAGGAAAGTTAATGCAGATGTGATCAGAAAAGCCAATCTCCTTCATATCATACTGAGCAGCCATACGCAGGCAATCTTCATGTGTATCCAGTCCATCAGAAAGGCTTGTATGAATATGATAATCGATCATAAAACACGTATTAAAAAATCGAAATTATGAAATAATATACTGAAAATGAAAGAAATTGATTAATTTCGTGTTCAATTTAAAAAAACAAACTAACTGAGTTAACTAATTCAAATAGTTATATATAGTTTTCAATAAAATGTATAAGTTAAAAAGAGTTCATAACATACCTATAACTTTAAACCGTGCATGGGACTTCTTTTCAAAGCCTGAAAATTTAGAACTAATTACACCTGCCATACTAAATTATAAAATCTTAGAAAGATCCGAAGCGGGAGATATGTATCCGGGAATGATTATAACGTATCAATTAAGCCCTGTTTTTAACATTTCAATTAAATGGGCTACTGAAATTACACAAATCAAAGAATTTAAGTATTTTATTGATAATCAGATTAAAGGGCCTTTTACAATCTGGCATCACGAACATCATTTTAAAGAAATTGAAGAAGGTATTGAGATGACAGATATTTTATTTTACGATTTGCCTTATGGCATATTAGGAAAGATTGTACATAAGCTTTTTGTGAAGAAAAAGGTAGATGAAATATTTTATTATAGAGAGCAAAAAATAAAAGAACTTTTTGGTTCAATGTAATCCAAAAAGTTCTTTTCAATTATGAATAAAAACCTATCTAATCTACTAGTAATTAAAATCCTTTAATGTTTCCATTAATCTTTTTCGGGTAAAGAAAATTCTGCTTTTTACCGTTCCAATTTTCAAATCAAGCTCATCAGCTATTTCTTTGTATTTAAATCCTGAAAGAAACATATTAAAAGGTACTTTAAATTCCTCAGGCAATTCTTCAATATGTTTTAGTATTTCCTTTGTAAAATACTCTGTATCTGGTTTTTCAGGAGCAATATCTCTTGAGTTATTAAGAAAATACATATTTTTTGTAGCATCACTATGTGTATTTTCCTTTCGTTGCTTTCTATAATTATTAATAAAGGTATTTTTCATTATGGTAAAAGCCCATGCTTTTAAATTGGTATAACCAATAAATTTATCTCTGTGAGATATCGCTTTTAAATAAGTTTCTTGCAATAAATCCTGAGCTTCTTCTTTATTAGAAGTTAAACTCATAGCAAAACGAGACAACTTACTTTCTAAGCTTATTAATTGAGTATTGAATTCTATTGCTGTCATAGTTGTATTTTTTAAATTTATCGTTAAACAAATATACAACACAATTAAACAAAATTCCAAATTTCAAAACCTTATATAAGACCAAATTCAATTCATTTCTAAATAAGTAAAATCAATACTTTATAGCGTATTTAGGCAATATACTACTTTTTTACCTAAAGATTCTAAATTACAAATAAATGCATTTTTTTGTTTAACTTTATGTAGCTTAGTATTCATCATCATTAAACAAAAAGATCCTGCCGAAAACCGCACAGGATCATTTGTTTAGAATCGTTCTAAATATTAAATTCCTTTAATTAATCTTTAAGAATTCATTTAAATCAAGTGGAGATGAAATTTTGCGGATATTTGCAGGAACATCGCGAATGCCGTCTTTAACTTGCAATCCGGTAATAAAAATGGTTTGAAATGGGAATTCTTTAGATAGTTTGTTTAAATAATCTACGGTTTTAATCCCCGTAATAGATGAAGTAATTGAAGTAAACAAATAATCAGCTTTAACCATTTTGGCTGTCTCTACTACATCGGAATATGGAACAGAGCTACCCAAATAATAAATAAGCTTACCTGATTTTTTAACCAAATAGTAATAAAAGAGTAATCCCAGTTCATGATACTCTCCTTCGGGTAAAAACATCACAAACTTCTTTGTATTCTGATTATCTGTAACAGAAAGATTATCAATAGCTACCATTAGTTTTTGGCGAAAAAGATTCGATACAAAATGTTCGTGGGCTGGATTTATTGAGCCTGTTTGCCAAAGCAATCCAATTTTTTCGAAGAATGGAAAAATGATTTTTATAACTGCATTTTCGAATCCTTCATTCATTATGTACCGCGATAATATTTTCTCGAACCGTGATTCATTCATATCAACCATTGCCAAAACCATATTCTCTATATTATTTTCGGCATCCGATGCATCATTTGATATACTTACAACCTTATCGGTAAGTTCAGCATCCGATAAATGAGCAATATTGGATATTTTAATTCCATGTCGATTCAGAATAGCAACGTTTAGTAATCGTTTTAATTCTGTATCACAGTAAAACCGTATATTAGTATCAGTGCGGTCTGGTTTAATCAAATTATATCTTTTCTCCCATATACGGATAGTATGCGCTTTTATTCCCGATAGATTCTCTAATTCTTTAATTGAATACTTTGCCATATTTCAGTAATTTTCGATTTCTTACTTTTTGTTTAAAACAAAACAGTACAACAATGGTTCAATCCTAAGTAAAACTATTTGTATAAGAATTGAATTCAAAATCATAAACAAATAAAGCAATCTTTTGTTTATTTGGCAAGTAAACATATTCCCTATTTTTTAATTTTAAGATTTATTATTGACAACAATACAATTATATTTAGCTAAGTGGCTTTGAAAAATTTGTACCTTTCAAAAAGGATTACAGTTTCCATTTTAAAACGAAAATGCCTTGATTTAAATGAATAAAATTTCTCTTTTTTGGTTTCGTCGCGACCTTAGGTTATTTGATAATCATGCTTTTTATAAAGCATTGCAGAAAGGTAATGTACTGCCCATTTTTATTTTTGATAAAAACATACTCAACAAATTAGAAGATAAGAATGATCAAAGGGTAAGCTTTATTTATGATGAAATAAAAAAACTAACATCAGAATTGGAAATTTATAACAGCTCATTAGCCGTTTATTATGATAATCCATTAAATGTTTTCAAAAAGCTTACACAAGATTTTCAAATCGAGGCTCTGTATTACAATCATGATTATGAGCCCTATGCAATTGAAAGAGACAAATCGGTTAATCAATTTCTCAATTCATTAAACATTCCTGTTTTTAGTTTTAAAGATCAGGTAATTTTCGAAAAAGATGATATTTTAAAATCCGATGGAAAACCTTATACTATTTTTACTCCTTATATGCGAAAGTGGAAAGAAGCATTAATAAAACAATCACTTCCAGCCTTCTCGTCCGAAAATCTGATGGCCCATCTATATAAAACAGATCCTTTAAAATTACTCGAAATTGAGAGTATGGGGTTTAAAAAAACAAAGTACAATTTACCCGACAGGATTATTGACATCGATAAAATTAAAAACTACCAAAAATATAGAGATTTTCCATCGATTGATGGTACAAGTCGATTAAGTTTACATTTACGTTTTGGCACCATTAGTATTAGGCAATTAGTAAATAATGCTAGTGAGTTAAATGAAACATTCCTTAATGAACTTATTTGGCGTGAGTTTTATATGATGATTTTATATCATTTCCCTCAAGTAGTAGATCATTCATTTAAATCACAGTACGAAAAAATTGAATGGACAAATAACGAAGAGCATTTTAACAGGTGGTGTGAAGGAAAAACCGGTTATCCGATTGTTGATGCCGGAATACGCGAACTAAACGAAACTGGTTTTATGCATAACAGAGTAAGAATGATTACTGCAAGTTTTCTAACTAAACATTTATTAATCGATTGGCGTTGGGGAGAAGCATATTTTGCCCAAAAATTATTAGATTATGAATTGTCGTCAAATAACGGTGGGTGGCAATGGGCTGCAAGTACAGGTTGCGATGCTGTGCCTTATTTCCGAATTTTTAGTCCCGACCTTCAAACCAAACGATTTGATCCTGATTTAGTTTATATTAAGAGATGGTTACCCGAATTGAATACTTCTAATTACCCAAAACCTATAGTAGATCATCAATTTGCAAGAGAAAGAGCCATAAAAACCTATAAAAAAGTACAGCAATAAATAAGAATTATGGAAATTACAATATTTGGAGCATCAGGTTTTATTGGAAAAGAATTAGTTAAGTATCTCTTAGAGAAAAACTATTCGGTTAATATTATAACCCGAAACAAAAATATTAACAGAAAAAAATTCAATCAATCGGTTAACGTTTTTGATTATAATTTCGATTCGCTGCTGGAATTAATTAATAAAACAGAGGTGATTATCAATCTTGCCGGTGAGAATATTTCAGGTGGAATGTGGACAAAAAAAAGAAAACAGAAGATTCTTGATAGCCGTGTAAAAACGGGCAATTTAATAACATCACTATGCGAAAAATCTGAGAAGAAACCAACGCTTTTAATACAGGCTTCTGCTATCGGATATTACGGATTTAATCCCAAAAGTAATTGCAATGAACAAAGTGAGAAAGGCGAAGGATTTTTAGCCGATGTTTGCGAAAAGTGGGAGAATTCAACTCAACTAATTACCAATGCAGGAATTAAACGATCAATTATCCGAACGGGGATAGTTTTGGGCAATACCGGTGGAATTATGCCTAAACTACTTCTCCCCTTCCGATTTTATAGTAATGTTTTATTGGGAAAAGGCAAAAACTATCTTTCGTGGATACATATTAAAGACGAAATTAGAGCCATTGAATTTATTATTCAAAACCCAGATAAATCTGATATTTATAATTTAGTAGCTCCAAATCCTGTTACAATGAGTGATTTGTTAAAAAATATTGCAGAATTTAAAAATCCCTTGATTCGATTAACTATTCCTGACAAAATACTCAATTATGTTTTAGGCGACATGGGAAAAGAAATGGTTTTAGCAAATCAGCATACAATATCTCAAAATTTATTAAACGCAGGATTTCGGTTTGAATATGAACATTTAAATTCCGCAATTACTGACATACTAAAATAAAAAAGACCGCTATTTCTAGCGGTTTTCTTAAGAATCTAAATAATTAAATATGTGCTATTGGATCTGGTTCACCATCAGGATCGTTAAGAACATATCCACTTGTTTTTGGATTTCCATTGGTTACTAATAAAATACCACACATATGAGGAGCAGCCATTGATGTTCCACTCATTGTGGTATAAGCGCCACCTTTGTAAGTTGAATAAATATTTACACCTGGTGCACAGAAATCAACAGGAGGATTGCCATAATTTGAGAATGTTGCAAATTTATCATAGACATCCATTGCAGAAACTGTCCAGATATAAGTACCATTAACTCTTGCAGGAGAATGGTTATTTGCATCATCGGTTTCGTTACCAGCAGCTAGAGCAAAGAAAATACCTTTATTTGAAGCAGCTAAAACAGCATCATCAATAGGTTGATAAACACCACCACCCAAACTCATATT
>JAIFLC010000074.1 GCA_020049295.1 Bacteroidota bacterium | reverse complement strand
TATTTTGTGCATATTTTATACTATCCCTCATCTTTTTGTTTTGTTCAAGGATATGCTCCTTCTGAACAGTTATTTCTTCTGTCCTTTCGTTGACAGTTTTTTCTAAATGATCTATTTGAAGGCATATTTCCATACGCATAACCTCAAAGTTTTCAATTAATACACCAATTTCATCATTTGTTTTGGTTACTCCAATGTTAGTAGTATTTGTAAATCCACTTTTAACAAAGGCAGATATATTTTTAGTAAGCATAGTAATTCGTCTTGTTATCAGTTTTGAAAGGAGTACACTTAACATTACTCCTATTATCAATATTATTGCAAAAATACCTATAGAAAAAGTCTTAATATTCTGGTATATCCTTGTTCTATAATCATTACAATGCTGATTTATTTCTTGTGTTTCGCTCAGCATGGCAGAAATAACCTGATCAAGTTTGAGCCTAAGCGCCGAATTATCTTTTACTCCAATTTTTTTGTCTATTTCAACCATTTTGTTGAAAGTTGCCTTGTATGCATTAATTTCTTTAAAACAACTTTCTGATTTTGTATTAGCCAGGATAATATTTATTAAATCATTAAACTTTTTAATGTACCGACGTTCGTTCCTTATAATATAGTCTTTCTCATGTCGACGCAACATTAAAATATCTGACAGATCAATACAATTAGAATTTTCTATATTGTGAGCATGTAATCGCATTTCGCCTTCAATCCCATAATCTTTAAATCCTCTTTGATGGATTAGTTGAGTTATTGAGTCAATGTATATATTTAGAGTATCAGATAATTTTGTAAGGTTTTCAATACTATTATTTTTATCTATGATTCGAAATGTTCTGTTTTTATTTAAATTTTCTGTTAATTCCTTGTATGCTGTATGATAATCAGCCCTCTTTTTAAGGTAATAGCTATATGATGTGATAAAAAAATCTTCTTTGCAAGTCTCGTAAGTAAAAAAATCATTAATTAATTTAGCTTGCTCTAATACATTTATTTCTACCAAATGAACCTGATGGCTAATATTTTCAGCCTGTTCCTTTTTTCGGGAAAGTTGAATATTAATAATGGCTTGTACTAAACTTAAAAGGCTGATCGCTATAAAGGCAAGAAGTAATTGGTTTTTAAGACGCCGGAACATAATTGTTTTAGAATTATTTAAGCACAATATTAAAACTAAATCAACTATGTTGTGGTCTGTTTAGATTAAGGTAAGGTTAAGGTAATGTTACATATTCCGCTGACCTGAGATAGGAATTAGTATCAATTTACAACTAAAAAGGGTTTAAGAAGATTAAAATGAGCAAATTCAAGTAATTGAACACATAAATTTTTTAAAAAATATTTTTTCAATTGTGTAAAAAAAACTTTCAATAAATTAGTTTATTTAGTTTTGACCAATTAGTTCAGTATTTTCAAATTCCTCATATTCAGTTAAGTCTTTTTTCTTTTTAAACTCAATTAACTCTCTAAACAAATCTTTATTTGATACTTTAAGTGTATTAATTTCCAAAAGAAGCTCTTCTTCACGAGTTGCTGACCTTTCTTGAATTAATGTTAATTCTTCAATATTTTGCCTTAATTCTTCCTCCTGATTTCTCATTTCATCGGCCTGAAGTTTGGTTTTTTCAAGTAATTGGCTTGTTTTTATATTCATTTGAACAAAATATAAATGAGAAGCCAAATTGAATGCGATTTTTTCAACAAACTCGATTTCATGTTTTTTAAATTCTTTAAAAGAAGCGATTTCTATTATTCCAAGTACCTCATTCTCTTTCTTTATTGGAACAATTAAAATGCTTGTAGGATTTGCACCCCCAAGGCCAGAAGTTATTTCCATATAATCCTCTGGAATATCAGTAATATAAATCGTTTCAGCTTCAATTGCACATGTTCCAATTAAACCTTCTCCTAATTTAATTTTTTTAGTTACAAATTTTTTTCTATCATACGCAAATGCAGCCATTAAATCAAAATAAATATTGTCTGGAAACTCGGAGTTTTTAATAAATATTCCACCCTGGTTAATTTGTAAATATTTTATTAAATTTTTAATTATCTGAAAACATAATTCTTCAAGATTATCATTGTTTTTTCGCAATATTTCTGAAAAAATGGCAATACCTTCATTGGTCCAAATTCTAAGATTGGCTTCATGCTGCTGTTGTTCTCTCTCTTTAGAAACCTGTAACAGTTTTTTTCTCATATTTATTAGATTTGCACCAAGCTCACCATCTCCATTAAATACATTTATCTCGCTTTCAAAATGGCCATTACCTACTTCTATAACAAAATCGCGAGTTTGTTTTAAGTTATGAGTTAAAATGTTAATTGATCCTGATATATCAGATATTTCATCTGTTCCTTTTACTATTATTTCATCTGGGAGATCACCTTTGCCAAGTTTATTTACATAAATTCTTAGCTGTTTAATTGAGCTAACAATGTGTCTGGAATCTCTGTAAATAATTAGTAATATTAAAAGAGACAAAATGCCAATCATTATAAAAAGAGATAATACTGCCCTGGAAATATTACTTTTTGAATATTTATAAATCTCCGAATGAATTTCTTTAAGACTTTGTTCTATCTTAGTAATATCTTCGTTTATAGAATTCATTACACCGAGGTTTTCTTGCAATCCTATAGCTATATCATTTTCAATTACTCTATGAAAAATATCCTGGTATTTCTCTAGTAAATTAGTAATAACAACTGATTCGGAATTATATTTTTGAACTAGATTTTTTTTAAAATCGAATATTACATTATCAAATTCCTTTTTATATTTTAAGTCTTTTCGAAGCAAATAGTCCTTTTCATGCCTTCGCAAAGTAAGCATCAGTTTTGAATAATATAGGTTATTTTGTTTTTCAACAATGGTTTCAACCGAATGTATCTTTTCTCTCATTTCTCCAATTAAGCCCTCGTCTTTAAATCCTTTTTCGAGTATTAGTTTTTTTAATTGCTGAAAGTTGGTATAATAATTTGCGAAGTTTGTTTCTATTTGTCCAATTTTCTGGTATAAATCCAAATTAGTTATCACTTTTTGGTTTTTCAAGTATTCAATTTCTATTTCTGCATCCTTTAGTGTCCTATAGAAATTATCAAGGATTTCACTTTTTTCTGTTTTAAAAAATTCTTGATTATAAATTTCCTTTAATAAGAAATCCTTTTCATATTTTCTTAACTCAAGCTCTATTGAATTAAGCTTGTCTATTCTGCTAAGAAGCGAAAAATTATTGAATGTATTTTTAAGATTTATATTAATAACAAAACCCAACGTTATTAGAATAATAGTTATTCCTATTGCAGTGCTAATTAATCGGGATTGAATGGTGGAGTTTAATTTTATCATATTGTTTTTGTTTCAAAAGTATAATCTGGGAAGAATAAGTATTATAAACTAATATTAAATATTGGTTAAGGTTTGTTTAGTGCGATTTTCAAAACTTCCTTTTTTATTAAAAACATAATCCTGAACAATTGATTTTATTAAGCTGCTTAATAGTTAACTATAAATTAACTTCATCATTAAGAACCTTATTTTATAAAATCCTTTTTAATAAAATATTTACATTATTCACTATCTTTATTCGCAAAAAAATAAAACCTATGGATTTAAAATTACATCCCGGAATAAATCATACTGCAACACAAAAGGTTGAATATAATGATACAGCAGCAAAATATGGATCAGGCTTGGTCGAAGTATTTGCCACTCCTGCAATGATTGCTTTAATGGAACATGCATCATTAAAAGCTGTTCTGCCATTTTTAGGCCATGAACTAAGTACAGTTGGATTTGAAGTTAATATTAGACATTTTAAGCCTACACCTGTTGGAATGGAGGTTAAATGCACAGCCACATTAAATGAAGTTGATGGTAAGAAATTAACTTTCCATGTTGTAGCCTATGACGAAGAAGGAAAGATTGGCGAAGGCACACATATCAGATATATTATTAATACAAAAAATTTCATGAATAATTTAGATCAAAAATAAATACACAATGAAATCAATTAGACTAGCATTTATAATAATAGGTATATTTATAATTAATCAAAGCATTGCACAGGATCTAATAAAACTCCCAGAGCCAAACAAAACTGGAGGAAAACCTTTAATGCAAGCACTTAATGAAAGGCAATCGAGTCGTGATTTTATTGATAAAGACTTAACCCAACAACAAATATCCGATTTACTATGGGCTGCATACGGTATCAACAGGACTGAAACAGGAAAACATACCATCCCAACCTCGCGCAATGTGCAGGATATGGAAGTTTATATTGCAACCAAAGATGGAGCGTTTCTATATCTTCCAAAAGAAAATGCATTGCAGAAAATAACAGCCAATGACATTCGGGAAATTACAGGAAAGCAAGATTTTGTTAAGATAGCGGCAATAAATCTTGTTTATGTTTCTGATTTTTCGAAATCAGGAACTGCATCCGACGAAATAAAAACCATGACAGCAGCCACACATTGCGGATTTATGGGACAAAATGTTTATCTGTACTGTGCATCCGAAGGATTGATATCAGTTTTCAGAGCCTGGATTGAGAATTCTGAAATTGAAAAAGCACTTAATCTGCCCGAAAACAAACATGTAATTTATTGCCAAACTGTTGGTTACGCAAAATAATAAAACCTAATGGGCTTAAGCCCATCTAATTAAGCTTTTGCATAACCCCAGGCTTAAGCCTGGGGTTATTGATTAGAAAGTTAAAAAGACTTTAGTCCCTTTGTTTTTTTGTATTTTTGAAATTACAAACTAATTATGATTTAGTAAAAGTAAAATTCATGATTTACAATTTTGATGAACCTATAAACCGCGAAAATACCGGATCGCTTAAGTATGATCTCCGCAAAGAGATATTTGGGAAAGACGATGTTATTCCTATGTGGGTTGCCGACATGGATTTCAGAACTCCTAATTTTGTTGTTGATGCACTGAAAAAATGTACTGAGAATGAAATATTCGGATATTTTGTTTTAAATGAATCTTATTATGAATCCATAATTAGC
>JAIFLC010000065.1 GCA_020049295.1 Bacteroidota bacterium | reverse complement strand
GCTATAAAGATGTAACCATGAAAGAAATTGTTGAAAAAACAGGTCTTTCGAAAGGAGCATTTTATCATTATTTTACCAGCAAAGAAGAATTGTACAAAGAAATTGTCAACTTATTTTTTTCAAGTGGAGCAATTGATTATTCAAAGTTTCCAAAGGATTCACTTTTAACATTCTATAATTATTACGTTGAATACATGCGTTTTACTTTTCATAAAATGTACGAACTAGTTGGACTTACTGATGAAGGGAAGGTTTCTGTAAACTTTTTCCTCATCATGTTCGAAGCAATTGGCCGCTTTCCGGAATTTTTAAAGTTTGAATTGGAACAACATAATAAAGATATTGAAGCATGGGTGAAAGTTATAAATAAAGCAAAAGAAACAGGAGAAATCAAAACTAATTCATCTGATGAGCAACTTGCTAATTTATTTTTGTATTGTACCGATGGTGTTTTTATACGCTTTGTGAATAGTGAACAAAATACAAGTTATGAATTCAACTTACTCAGTGCGTTTGATTCTATTTACAATAACTTGAAAGAATAAACTATTTTTTTATACAACAACAGACCGAACGTTCGGTATTGGTTCTTTAGAAAAACAGTATTAATTACGAAATGGGTTAAAACCCATCTCAATAGTACTACTGATTAACCCCAGGCTTAAGCCTGGGGTTATAGAAAACTTTTTGGATGAAATAAAACTCATAATACAAAAAACTCGACTAACCCTTGGCTTTAGCCAAGGGTTGCAAAGGAAAAAATAAAAAGGACTTTAGTCCATTAACAAAAGAATAAATTATAAAAATAATAACAGAAGCTATGGACAACATGATCAGAACCGTTAATTTATCGAAGCATTACAGCGATGTGAAAGCTGTTTCGGAAATTAACCTAAACGTGCGAAAAGGAGAAATCTATGGATTTCTTGGCTTAAATGGCGCCGGAAAAACTACCACTATCCGAATGTTTTTAGGTTTAATAAAGCCAACTTCAGGAGATGCTTTTATTCTTAACGAAAAGGTACATGCTAATAATAACGAGTTATTTAACAAGATAGGCTATCTGGTCGAGATTCCTTATTCGTATCCAAACCTTACTGTTCGAGAGAATCTTGAGATTGTTCGTCGTTTACGTTTAATTTCGAATAAAAAATCTGTTGATCAAATTATCAATAAACTTAAGTTGGATCAATATGCCAACCGCAAAGCAAAAAATCTTTCTCTGGGAAATGCTCAACGGCTTGGGTTGGCTTACGCCCTTATTCATAATCCCGAAATATTAATATTAGACGAACCTACCAACGGACTCGACCCGGCAGGTATTTTTGAAATTCGTGAAATGCTCAGTGATTTGGCTAAGAATCAGGGTGTAACAGTTTTTATTTCAAGCCATATACTTGGCGAAATTTCACGATTTGCAACTCGAATTGGTATAATTCATCAAGGTAAAATGGTGCAGGAAATTGATGCAAATCAGTTGGATATGTTATGTAAGAAACAATTACTCGTTCAGTCGAGAGATATTTATGCTGCATTTAAAATAATTCTTCAAAAAGGATATTCAAACTGTGAACTTAACAATAACACGATTCAAATTACTGATCCTAAAGCTATTAATATGCCTGAGGAGATTGCTACTTTGCTCGTAAATGCTGGTTGTCCTCCTTCTTTATTGCAAGTAGAAGAGGAAAATCTGGAATCGTATTTTCTAAGAACTATTGAGATAAATGGAGGTGTAAAATGAAATACTTAACAATTGCTTTAATTACCGAGTTTATGAAATTACGCAGATCAAAAATATTTTGGATTACTATTGTCTTCTTTATTTTTGTTCCTATAATGATGGGATTATTGATGCTCGTAGCTCAGCATCCTGATATTGCTGCAAAACTAGGTATTGTGGGAACTAAAGCTAATTTTTTTGGTGAAAATAACTGGGAGGGATATTTAATGATGCAAAACCAGATAATTGCTTCTGTTGGACTTATTGGCTTTGGTTTTGTAACCAGCTGGGTATTTGGTCGTGAATATATTGATCGCACCATTACTAATATACTTGCTTTGCCTGTTCCCCGATCGGCTATTGTATCGGCTAAATTTATTATTGTAGCAATCTGGTGTATATTATTAGCTATAATTTTGTTTGTAACATGTATATTAATCGGAAATATTATTGGGATTCCTGGTTGGACACAACAAATATTCTCCGATTTTATATCAAAATATATTCTTATTTCTGGTTTAACCATATTGTTATGTAGCCCTGTAGCCTTTATTGCCAGTTTTAGCAGAGGTATTATTGCTGCATTGGCATTTGTAATTCTCATGCTTATAATGGCTCAATTTGTTGCTTTGGTAGGTCTTGGTCCTTATTTTCCATGGGCAATTCCCGGCGTGCATTCAGTTCCCGAAGGTACCGATGGAATGAAAATTGTTTCTGCGAGTTATATTATTTTATTTGTTACAAGTTTAATTGGATATTTTGGAACTATTGCATGGTGGCGCATGGCTGATCATAAATAACAAAATTAAAAGAGAGAACTGTAGAATTTAAAGCGTAGCTTTGTGTCAGATTATATTTCTTTTCTAGGAGTGTAGTTTAGAATATCCCCGTGTATGGTTGCTCGGGGATATTTGTATTTATAAAAATAAGGATGTTGTTATCTTTCTTATATTTTAATTTTTCAAATCTTTTAACATTTGCAAAGCTCCTTCGCGTAATGATTTTTGCCTTTCTCTCCAGATTAGGTATTCAATAAATTCTGAAATTAATATAAAAAAAACTCGCAACTATTTTGATTTTCAAAAAAAACATTTACATTTGTAGTGTATTAGTAAAGTAATACACTAATATTGTAAGTCAATGATAAAAATAGAACAATTAAAATTTGGTTATAGTAAAAGGAAGATCCTGTTTAACCATTTAAACGCAGAGATGAGCATTGGTAAAGTTTATGGATTATTGGGCCATAATGGAGCGGGTAAAACAACGATGCTAAAACTTATAGCCGGATTATTATTTCCCTGGTCGGGTAAATATTCGGTTTTGGATTTTATTCCTAAAGAACGCAATCCGTATTTTTTACAAGAGATTTTTTATGTTCCTGAGGAATTTGATTTTCCATCAATTACAATTGAAAAATTTATTAAACTATACTCTGTATTTTATCCAGAATATTCAAAGGATATTATGAATGAGATACTTGCTGATTTCGAACTAGATACTGATGAAAAACTAAATACATTATCATTTGGCCAGAAGAAAAAATTTTTGTTAGCTTTTGCAGTAGCCACAAACTGTAAGATTTTGTTGTTGGATGAACCAACCAATGGATTGGATATACCCTCAAAAAGCAAATTCAGAAAGATTATAGCTCGTTCTATAAACGATAACAGGTCGTTTATTATCTCTACACACCAGGTGCGTGATCTTGATAATATTCTCGATAGTGTTATTATTATTGAAAACGGCGAAGTAATATTTGACAAAACTACAGACGAAATTCAAAATAAACTGGTTTTTAGAAAGGTGAAATATTTGGACGATGATTTAGAGGTACTTTATGCTGACAAAGAATTGGGTGGTTATAATATTGTTAGCAGGAACGTAAATTCCGAGGAGACAAAGATTGATTTAGAAATGCTCTATAACGCTATTAACGCGAACAAAGAGCTTGTTAATAATGCGTTTAATTAATTACAAAAGAGTATGAATAGGTATATCAATATAGAGCGCTTTACCAATTTAGTAAAACGTGAATTGTATTCAAACATGAAACGTAATTTGCTGGTGATAGTTGCCATGTTCAGTATTTTTACTATTTCAGTATTTCTTACTTTCGAATTTGGCGAAGAAATAAAAAGCAAAATAACTTTTGAGAAATTTCATAGTATGGCTTTTCTTGGAATGCTTTTTACAGGAGGGGCATTTATAGCCAGTTTTTCATTTATAGAATTGCGAAATAAAATCACCGCCCATTTTTATCTGTTAACTCCAGGCTCTTCTTTTGAAAAGTTGTTGGTTAATCTAGTAATATCCCTACTTGGTTTTACGGTATTTATGATGTTGTTTTATTTCCTTTATTCCCAGGTTTTTAATTGGGTAACTAGCGCTATTTACGGGTATCATTTTAGTAATGTTAATTTCTTACAAACTGATTTGCTAATTGCATTGCAGGTTTTTGTATCTGTTCATAGTATCTTTTTGCTCGGTGCCATAAGCTTTAAGAAATATCCTGTAATACTAACTCCCATATTTATTTTTCTATTAAACGGAACTCTTTTTGCTTTTGTAAAAATGTCTGGTTTTTTTGTTTTTGGTAATTTCGATTTTAATAATCATTTGTTTACAAAGGAAATGTTTGATTTAATGAATCTCTATTCAAAGATTATTATTTTTTATATTCTTCCTCCGGTTCTTTGGTTTGTAACCTATTTAAAACTTAACGAAAAGGAGCTTTAAAATGGAATTTAATTATAACAAAGCCATATATCTCCAAATCACAGATTTATTCTGTGATGAGATACTTGTGAAGAAATGGAATAATGGGGACAGAATACCATCTGTTAGAGAATTGGCAATAAATATTGAAGTAAACCCTAATACAGTTATGAGAACATATAGCTATTTGCAGGAAAAAGGAATTGTTTTTAATAAAAGAGGAATAGGATATTTTCTTGCTGAAGATGCCTACGACAAAACACTAAAAATGCGTAAAGAAGAGTTTATTAAAAAAGATCTTCCTTCAATATTTAAAACAATAAAACTATTGGACATCAATTTCGATGACCTAAAAGCACTTTATCAGGAATTTGAATCACATAAATAATTGAAAGCAACTTACTAATGAAAACAAGCAATATAATACTAACTTCTCTATTCGGACTGGTGTTGATTTTTATTGTTGTAATACAGTTACATTTTAAATCAGTATTGGCCGATAAGGAAAATAATATGTTTGAACTAAAACTAGATTCGTTTACAAAATTAAAAGTTGAATCAGGATGGCGTGTGAAAATAGAGAATGGAACAGATCGGAAAATTACATTTTCTGATGATAGTATTAGAAATTTAATAGTAATGGATGGAAGTACACTTATTCTAAACAATTCGAACATAGATTCTATAAAAAAACAGATTACCTTTATAAATTATCAAATTAAGCAGATAACAATGTTGGGGAACTCTTCTCTTTACTATAATGCTCAGCATATCGATTCGTTAAAGATTAATCTTTACGGAAAAAGCAAATTAACAATTCAAAACAGCGAAAACGAGGATACAAATTCTAATAAAAATGAAGTTATTGGAGAAATAAATTTTCTGAATGCATCACTCTCCGATCAATCTGGTCTTTGGATTCATAGCGATATAAATTTCTTTACCGGAGAATTAAAAGATTCAAGTAGTTGTAGTTTAACAAGTAAGGTAAACATTGAACAATTAAGCAAATCTAAAACGGCACAATTAAGTGTTTGGTAACGAATATTATTTGTAACGTAAACCAATAAGTATCGTCATATATAAGTTATTAAACTAAACTAAAAGAATATTAAGAATTCTTTAAAGAAAGAATGAAAATACAAATACACGATCTGAACAAAATTTATGATAATGGTAAACGTGCGCTTTCGGATGTAAATCTTGAAATTGAGAATGGAATGTTTGGTCTGCTGGGTCCGAATGGAGCCGGGAAATCGACTCTTATGCGAATTCTGGTAACATTGATGAAACCTACCGAGGGAGTTATTAAGGTTAATGGATTCGATTTGCAGAAAGATCGAGGCGAAATACGCAAAATGTTAGGTTACCTCCCTCAGGATTTCAGATTCTTTACCAAATTAAAAACATGGGAATTTTTGGATTATGCAGCTGGTTTATCAGGTATAACAAACAAAACAATTCGTTCAGAAAAAGTAGATGAGTGGCTCGATAAGGTTGGCTTATTTGATGTTCGTGAGCGAAATGCCAATAAACTTTCGGGTGGTATGAAACGCCGGTTGGGAATTGCCCAGGCATTGATTGGTGATCCGAAAATTATTATTGTCGACGAACCTACCACAGGGCTTGATCCTGAAGAAAGAATTCGGTTCAGAAATATTCTTTCAGAAATTAGTCAGCATGATGTGATAATTGTTTTATCAACACATATTGTTGGTGACATTTCGAGTGTTTGCCAGAATCTAGCTTTATTAAACAATGGAAGAGTTGAGTATAATGGTTCGCCTGAGGAGTTGATTAAAAAAACCAAAGGTCATGTTTGGCAAGTAAATACTTCAGGTTTCGAATACGAAATGCTGAAAGAAAAATATGCTATTATCTCTACCATACCTTCGGAAGATGGATGGGAAGTTCAGTTAGTTGGTGATAAACTGAATGTAAATCATGCTATTGAAATAGAACCAAATCTTGAACATGCCTATGTTTATTTTATGGAATACTTAACCAGTAAAACCAATTTTTAAAAATCTGAATATGACAATATTTCAAACGATAAAAATTGTTGCTCGATTCGAGATGAAAACGCTCCTTAGGAGTTGGTTTTTTAGAATTTTTGCAGGGTTATTTATTGTGGGTTTAGGAATTTTTAATGTTGCTGTTTTTGTTGATGCCAGCAATGCTCCGTGGCTTTATAGAGCTTTGCCAGCTTCAATTCCATATGCAAATCTTATTATTTTAAACCTTGGGCAAGCTATTGTAGCTGTATTTTTAGCATCTGAATTTCTAAAACAAGATCGGAAGAACGATACTGTTGAGGTTATTTACGCCCGCTCCATGACCAATGCTCAGTATATTATAGGTAAAACACTTGGAATTCTTTCTGTTTTTATAATTCTGAATTTTATAATTCTGATTTTAGGAATGGGCTTTTCATTTCTGAGTGGCGACTCGGCTAAAGGAATTGGTGAGTTCTTTTTATATCCCATATTAATAAGTATTCCTACACTTGTTTTTATTCTGGGATTATCATTCTTTTTAATGACCGTTTTAAAAAATCAAGCGATAACGTTTATAATTCTTTTGGGTTATATTGCTCTCACAATCTTTTATTTAAACGAAAAGTACTACCACCTGTTTGATTATATAGCCTATAAAATACCTATGATGAATTCCACTGTTGGTGGATTTGGAAATTTAAACGAAATAATTGTTCACCGGAGCATCTATTTTTTTATAGGTATTGGATTAATCTTTTTTACCATATTTAAGTTAAACCGATTACCTCAATCTAAAACATTCAGGTTTTTGCCTTTATTACTAACATTCTTTTTTGTTTTTGTAGGATTTTATTTTGCTTATGTCTATGTCAACCTTAAAAAAGATGTAATTGAGCAAAAAAAGCAAATGATTGCATTGAATAATAAATATGCTTATTATCCAAGAGTATATACTGATAAATGCTCTTTGGAACTAGAACATCTGGGTGATCAAATTAAGATAAAAGCGATCATTGATGTATCAAACAGAACTAATCAAAATATTGACACTTTGATTTTTTGTATTAATCCTGGATTAGAAATAAGTAGCATTGAAATCAATAATAAACCTGTAAATTTTAGTAGAGAACTACATTTAGTTAAAATTGCTGATTTTATTCCATCTGATCCCAACGACAAAAAGCAAATCACATTCAATTACCAGGGTAAGATTAATGAAAACACACACTTTTTAGATAATGATCCTGATAAGTATAAGGATAATTTTAATATGGAGATTTTTAGGGCAAGAAAACGCTATGCCTATATCCAAAAAAACTTTGTTTGCTTAACCAGCGAATCATTGTGGTATCCAATTTCAGGCGTTACGTATGCAACAGTTAGACCTGCTTTTTATCAACCAGATTTTTCAATATTTAAACTTAAAGTAAAAACATCGAAGGCTTTAATAGCCGTTTCTCAGGGAGAAGTTAAGAGTTATGAAAATGGTGAATTTGAGTTTGATAATAATATTCCATTACCAAAAATCAGCTTATTAATTGCCGATTACCAAAAATATTCTGTAACTGTTGATTCTATTGAGTATTCAATTTATTCAACCAAAGGAAATGATTATTATCTTGAGCACTTTACAGAGATTAAAGATACGATTCCAGCCCTAATACGCGAATTAAGAAACGAATATGAAAGCTTACTTGATTTAAAGTATGGGTTTAAACGTTTTTCATTTGCTGAAGTGCCTGTTCATTTTGCTTTGGATAAACATATATGGTCTGTGGTGAGTGATGCTGTTCAACCTGAGATTCTTTTTTATCCAGAAAAAGGTGTTGTAATGGAAGAAACCGATTTCCGAAAGCGCAAGAAAAATACCGAAAAAAAAATGAAGGAAAATAAGGAAGAAGTGTCACCTGAGGAATTACAATGCCGAATTTTTAAGCGTTTTGTGCGTGGTAATCTTATGGCACCCCCAACAGAGTGGTATCAATTCTCTGAAGTTGTCGATAAATATACTTTCTCACTTATACCTTATTATTACACCTTTGTAACTCGTCTTGAATCAGAGAAATGGCCAATTCTTAATTTAGCTCTTGAAGTTTATTTGCGCGAAAGAAATGAAGGGAACCTCTCGGCGAACCGATGGTTTTGGAGAGGAATAACCAAAGGCGAAAAAATTAATCTGGAGCTGAAACAATCAACTCTGAAAGACTTAATTAAAAAGGGAATTGAAACTACTCAGGAAGATGATGAAGATGGAGAATCATTAACTATTAACGATATTATTTTAGCAAAGGGCGATTATTTGTTCTCGTTATTTAGAGCCCGTTATGGAGAAAAAGAATTTAATACGCTTTTAAATGATCTGATTTTCAAAAATCAACATAAACCTTTTTTGTTCGAAAAGTTGGAAAGTGAAATAAGGAATGCTTATAATGATTCTATTTCAAAGGAAATTGATCGCTGGTATACAAAAACCCAACTGCCTGGATTTTTAATAAAAGAGTTGGAAACATATAAAGTACTGGATGGCGAATTTACAAAATACCAGATTCGTTTTAAGATTACTAATCCCGAAACAGTTGATGGTATTATTACTATGAATATTGATCTGGATGATAAAAATAATAATAGACCTTTTGGATCTGATGAACCTGAACAACCAGATTATTCAAAGAAAATTTACATAAAAGCTCAAACATCAAAAGAGATTGGTGTTGTATTTTCAACTGAACCAGCACGAATGAATATATATACAAGTATTTCAGAAAACCTTCCAAACAATTTAGTCTATGAGTTTTCAGGTTTTGATGATGTTAAAAAAATCGATATGCTAGATGCTATAAACAATATTCCGTATTTCGATGAAATTAACAGCCCAAATGAAATTATTGTTGATAATGAAGAAGAAGGATTTAATTATGTGCAGGTTTCAAATGAAAGTTATCTTAAATCCTTAATAAATAAAGATCAAAAAGCGAAATATAAGTATACCGGGATTTATTTCTGGAGCCCTCCATCAGAGTGGAAATCAGTTTTACGATCAGGATTTTATGGTAAATATATTAGATCAGGGATGTATACCAGATCAGGTGATGGTACTCGTATAGCCCAATGGAATGCCAAATTACCTTCAGGTGCTTATTATGATGTTTATTGTCATATTGAAAAGATAAATATTGAGTGGAATAGGGAGAAAAGAAAATCAAATTATAATTTCAAAATATATCATGATGATGGAATGGACGATATAATACTAGCTGACGAAGAATTAGAAAACGGTTGGAATTATATGGGAACATTTTATATTTCACCCGAAAATGCAAAGGTTGAATTAACAAATAAATCTATTGGAAAAATGGTGTTTGCCGATGCTATAAAATGGGTGAAGAATGACTAAAGGGTGTATGAAGTTGAATATAAAAACAAATTAACGAATTAACAGGTTTACAATTAAATACAAAAATATGTCACGAATTAAAATAATAATCATTATTGGGGCTATACTACTAAATGCCCATTATGCAATTTCGCAGCAGGTACTTACACTTGAAGATGCTATGAAAATTGCTCTTACGAATAGTCCTGACATAAAACAATCGAGGATCACGATGGAGCAAAATCGCGAATATCTTAATGCGCAATTAGCTATGCTAAAGTCCAACTTCTCGTTTGATGTTACACCTTTCCAATATTCAAACACCCAATCCTATGACGACTATTTTGCAAAATGGTATACTACAGAGAATATGGGAGCAAATGGAAGTTTGGTAATTTCTCAGCCTATTAAGTTTACCGATGGTAGAATAACTCTTCAAAACAAACTTGAATATCAGGATAATTATAGTGAAGCCAGCAATTCAAGCTTTAAGGGATTTAATAATAACCTGTATCTGAGTTATAATCAGCCATTATTTACATATAACAAGGTTAAGCTTAACCTGAAACGATACGAACTTAGCCTCGAAAACTCAACCCTGGCATATTCGATTCAAATGCTTAACATGGAACGATATGTTACACAAGCTTTTTACACAATTTATCAAAAACAAATGGCCGTGAAAATTGCACAGGAAGAATTTGAAAATCAAAAAGTTAGTCTTGAAATAATTCGAAGCAAAGTAAGTGGTGGATTATCGGCTCAGGAAGAATTATTGCAAGCAGACCTAAACTATGCAACCAGTAAATCAACCCTTGATAATTCAATGGTTGATCTGGAAAATGCAAAAGATGAGTTTAAAAAATTAATTGGAATTTCTTTAGAAAGTGAAATTGAAATTTCAACCGATATTCAGTATAAACCAGTTCTTATTGATTTGGAAAAAGCCATCCAAAATGGATTAACACAGCGGCTTGAACTAACACAACGAAAAATTGATTTAAACAATGCTGAGTTTGATTTAGTTGAAACATCAGCGACCAATGAATTCAAGGGGAATTTAGATCTTTCGGTCGGAATTATGGGAAACAATGAGAACTTTGTAGATATTTATGATAAACCAACACGTAGTCCACAAATTGGTGTTACATTTTCTATTCCTATCTTCGACTGGGGAGAACGAAAAGCAAAAATAAGGGCTGCTGAGCTTTCTGTTGAATCGCGTGAACTGGATATGAAAGATCAGGAAATAGATATTATTATAAATATCAGAAAAACGAATAGAAATCTTATTAACCTCACCAATCAGATTTTAATTGCTGAGCAAAACGAAAAAAATGCACAGCTAACTTATGATATCAATCTTGAGCGTTATAAAAACGGCGACTTAACCAGTATAGATCTGGAGCGTTTCCAAACCCAGTTATCGCAAAAGAAAATGGATCGTGCAAATGCATTAATCAACTATAAACTCGAATTATTAAATATGAAAATTCAATCATTGTGGGATTTTGAAAACAATACATCGTTTGTTCCACAAGAGTTGCAAAATAATATTAAATCTGGCGAATAGTGAATGGTCAATAGTGAATGGTGAATTGAAGACTTGGAACTAAAAACTTTAAACTTAAAATAATAACCATACAAAAAAATATAAAATGAAAAGAGTTATCACATTTTTAATCGCAGTTGCAGTGATTGTTTCATGCAAAAATGAAGACAAAGAACTGAATAAAGACATTTCTGTTCCAGTCTCAGTAATTGATTTAAAGTTGCAATCAATCGAAAAGTTTATTGAAACTACAGGTACTGTAAATCCTGACAAAGAAGTAAGCCAAAAATCAGAGATGACAGGAAATTATATGTTAGCCACAAATCCTGCAACAGGTAAAAAATATGCCTTGGGAGATTATGTAAAACAAGGTGATGTAATTATCAGACTTGAAGATAAGGAATATGAGAACAATATAAAAATCAAATCTTTAGAGTTGCAACTCGAAATTTCGAAGCAGGTATTTGAAAAACAACAATCATTATTCGAAAAGGGAGGCGTTACATTAAGCGAGTTAAAAAATGCTGAAATTAATTTCATTAATGCAAAATATGCCTATGAAGATGCAACATTACGATTAGCCAAAATGAATATTAAAGCGCCATTTACTGGAGTAATTGTCGATTTGCCTTATTATACTCCTACAACTAAGGTTGATGCGAACTCATTAATGTTTAAATTAATGGACTACAGCCGGCTTTTTATGGAGATCAATCTTGCAGAAAAGGATTTAGTATTTATAAAACCAGGACAAAAAGTCAAAATTACGAATTATACTCTTCCTGAAGATACGTTGGTAGGTTCAATAACCCAGATATCACCTGCTATTGATGCTGATACACGATCGTTTAAGGCAGTAATAAACATTTCAAATTCGGAACTACGAATGAGACCAGGAATGTTTGCTAAAGGTGAAATCGTTGTTGCATCTGCTGATAGTACAATAGTTATTCCTAAAAATGTTGTTCTTTCAAAACAGCGTGGAAATACAGTGTTTGTTGTAGATAAAGGTCTTGCACAGGAGCGGACTGTTATATTTGGACTTGAAAATCCAGAAGAAGTTCAGATTATTTCAGGATTAGAGAAAAATGAAAGGCTTGTAATTAAAGGATTTGAAACACTTCGTAATCGATCCAAGGTTAAGGTTATTAAATAGAAACTAGTATCAAGTACCGAGTATCAAGATTTATAGAAATAATAAAGAATGAAAAAAATTACACAATTTTCGGTTAATAATCCTGTAACAGTTTCGATGATTGTTATTGCAATTATTTTACTGGGATATATTTCATTCGGAAAACTAAGTGTTGACTTATTTCCTGACATGAATGCCCCGCGAATATTTGTTGAAATAAAAGCAGGTGAGCGTCCACCAGAAGAAATTGAAAAACAATATATTGAAGATATAGAAGCTCAGGCTATTCGTCAAAAAGGCGTTGCACAGGTATCTTCTATTTGTATGGTCGGTTCTGCCAGAGTGACGATTGAATACACCTGGGGCAGAGATATGGATGAAGCATTTCTGGATTTGCAAAAGGCATTAACAACCTATAGTCAGAATGCTAATTTAGATGAGTTTACAATTACACAACACGATCCGAATGCCTCACCTGTTATGATTATAGGAATGTTGCATCCTGAGATTAACGATATGGATGAGCTCCGAAAAGTGGGCGAAAATTATATTCGTAATGAACTAATTCGTTTGGAAGGTATTGCCGATGTTACACTTACCGGAACCGAAGAAAAAGAAATCCTGATAGAAACAGATCAATATAAGTTGGATGCTTATGGTTTAACCACAAGTCAGATTGTTCAGGAAATTCAGAATATGAACAGAAATGTTTCGGGTGGTACTATTGTTGAAATGGGCAAGAAATACATTATTAAAGGCTCTGGTCTTGTTAAGGATGTTCGGGATATTGAAAATATTGTATTAAGTTACAAACAAATAAGTAGTTTACAGGCTCAATCAAATCAGAATAGTAAAGCACCTATTTTTTTGAGAGATTTAGCTAAAGTAAGTTTTGTAAATAAAGATCCCCAAAATATTGTTCGAATAAATGGTAAACGATGTATAGGCCTTTCAATTTATAAAGAAACTGGGTTTAATACTATAAAAGCAGTTGAAGATCTTACTAAATCATTAGAATCGATAAAAAAAGCATTACCCGGTTATGAATTTATTGTAGTTCAAAACCAGGGAAAATTTATTCAGGCTGCAATTGACGAAGTAAAGGATTCAGCTTTGATTGGAGCTTTACTTGCTGTAGTTGTGCTTTTTGTTTTTCTACGCAGGATTAAAGTAACTGCCATTATTAGCCTTGCTATTCCAATTTCGGTTATTGCAACATTTAATCTCATGTATTTTAATGGACTAACCATGAATATCATGACATTGGGAGGGCTAGCATTAGGCATTGGAATGTTAGTTGATAATGCCATTGTGGTGGTTGAAAATATCTTCAGAAATATGGAGAAAGGTATGTCTGTGAGAGATGCTGCTGTTCATGGAACAGCTGAAGTGGGAGGTGCAATTACGGCTTCAACTCTTACAACAATAGTTGTTTTTTTACCTATTGTATATTTACATGGTGCTTCAGGTGCCTTATTTAAAGATCAGGCATGGACTGTTGCTTTTTCATTATTGGCTTCATTGTTTGTTGCCATTCTTGTTATTCCAATGCTTTTTAACTATTCGTATAAAAACGATAAGAAATTAAAGGATATAAAATCTGTTCGGATTGCTTGGTATGGGAAATTTTTAGGAAAAGTATTAGATCGAAAAGGAATCGTTTTAATTTCCTCTGTTATTTTGTTGGCTCTGTCAGCATATGTTTTAACTAAAGTAGGTTCAGAATATTTACCTAAAAGTGGGGCAAGTGAGTTTAGTTTGGAGATTAAGCTTAAAGAAGGGACAGAACTGGAAAGAACATCGGGTACTGTAAAAAATATTGAGTATTTGCTTACAGATTTATTAGGAGAAAAAGCAGATGTTATTTATAGTCAGATTGGACCATCGAGCTCATCAACCAGCGAGAAGTCAGTATTTCAAAATGAAAATACTGCAACCATTAAAATTCAGTTAAACAAAAAATATGTTAGTCAGTCGGAGAATATTATTTCATCAATCGAAGAATTAGTTGGAGACATACCCGATGCTGAGATTTCAATTGTTCGTGACGAAACAGCATTGCAATCTACTCTTGGAACAGATGAGGCTCCTATGATTGTTGAAATTAAGGGAAAAGATCTGGAAGTACTAGCTCAAATATCATCTGAAATTAAAACCAAATTGCAGGAAATACCTGAATTGATAAATATTAAAACCAATATCGAAGAAGGTGCACCTGAAATTGATGTTGTTATTGATCGATACAAAGCAGGTGTTTACAACATGAGTGTTGATAATATCATATCACAATTAAAGGATTTATTAATGGGTAAAGATGCAGGTAAATATGAAAAGGATGGCGAAATGAATGACATTACTGTTAAGCTACCCGATATGAGTTTATCTGAGTTTAATTCAATAACACTTAGAAATGGAAGTAATAATGTACCATTATACGAAGTAGCACGAATAGAGAAGTCGGTATCACCAAAGCAACTTTTTAGAAGAAATCAGAACCGAATTGGAAAAGTAACAGCTGATATTGACCGATCAGTTTCATTCGACAAGGTTGTTAAGAGTGTTCGTGAAAAAATTTCTACCATTGATGTACCACAAGAGTATCAAGTGGAGATTGTTGGTGAAGAACAAAAACGTCAGGAAGCCATGTCTAGTTTGGGATTTGCATTATTACTTTCTGTTATATTGGTATATATGGTTCTGGCTTCACAGTTCGAATCATTAATTCATCCATTTACTATATTATTAACAATTCCTTTAGCCGGAGTTGGTGCAATCTGGGCATTTTTCCTTCTCGGGATTCCTTTAAGCATTATGGCATATATTGGAATAATTATGCTAGGCGGTATTGCAGTAAATAACTCCATTATACTTGTTGATGCAATAAATCAATTTAGGGATCAGGGAATATCGTTGCGTGATTCTATTATATATGCCGGCGAAAATCGTATAAGGCCAATTTTAATGACCAGCTTAACAACCATTTTAGGTTTATTACCTTTGACAATTGGTATGGGTGAAAGCGTTGCATTACGTTCGCCAATGGCAATTGCCGTTATTGGAGGATTAACAACATCAACTATTCTTACTTTAATTGTTATTCCTTGTGTTTACTATGTTTTTGAAATAGCTAAAGAAAAACTGTTTGGAACTAAAAAAATGGGAACAACTATATAAGATTAACCGCAAAGTGAATACTGAATAATAATCTTGATACTCATATCTTGATACTAAATACTAAATTTAAATGAATTTCATCATAAAACGAAAAGTACTTATAGCAATGTTTTTTACTGCATTAACAATGCTGGGGTACATTTCATATCAACAGCTTCCAGTTGAGTTGTATCCAAATGCAACGTTGCCTATGTTATTTGTTCAGGTTGGAACTCCTTTGGAAGTTGATCCGAAATACATGGAAAACCAGGCCATTATTCCATTGGAAGGCGCAATTGGAACACTCGAAGGTATTGATAAAATCGAATCAACATCAGGTCAGCAAACTGGAAGCATTCAAATTTCATATCAGAAAAATACAGATATAAAATATGCTTATCTGAAGCTAGCTGAAAAGGTTGATGAAGCAAAAAAATTACTTCCAACAGAATTTCAGGTACAGGTCTTTAAGTTTGATCTTGAGCAGCTGAATAATATGTTCATGACCATTCAGGTTCGGGGTAGTGGTGGCATTGATAGAGTTCGACAGGTAACTGATAAAGAGATCATAAATCAGATAAAGAATATTGATGGTATTGCCAATGCTGAAGTATTTGGAGGTCGCGAAAAATCAATAGAAATCATTCTTCATCAGGATATTTGCAATAGCTATGGAATAACTCCTGCAGATGTTCGAACAGCTTTAAGTAATAATAGCAAATCAAGAACATTCGCCGGAAAGGTTACTCATAATAATCAGATCCATTTTGTAAATGTAATTTCTGAGTTTGACGATATTAATGATATTCACAATCTGGTTGTAAAAGAGCAGGGTAAAATCAAGCTCAAAGATATTGCCATTATTCACTATGGAGTAAAAGAGCAAGAATCTTATAGTCGTGTTAACGGCAAGGAGGCGGTAACAATAAGCCTGACTAAAGATTCGCAAGCAAATGTTATTGATCTGGCAAATAAAGTTAAAGATCAAATCGCTATTTTAAATACAGATTTAGAAGGAAAAGATATTGAATTGGTAATACAGAGCAATTCTGCTGAAACGATGGAGGAAAATATCGATTCCATTATTCAACTTGCTTTAATTGGAGGATTGCTTGCAATTTTTGTACTCTGGATTTTCTTGAAAAATATCAGGCTGGTTGTTGCTATTGCATTGGCTATTCCAATTTCGGTTTATACTGCATTCAATTTCTTTTATGCTTTTGGTATTACAATTAATAGTTTAACTCTGCTGGGGATGTCGCTTGCCATAGGAATGCTGCTTGATAATAGTGTCGTTGTGTTGGAAAATATTTACCGGCTCGCATCTAAAAAAATGCATCCCGATCAAGCTGTTGTCCAGGGAACAAAAGAAGTCTGGCGATCAATATTTGCTTCAACATTAACTACTGTAACCGTATTTTTACCTTTTGTGTTTTCTACCAATTTCTTTATAGGCTTAATAGGTAAACATATTGGGGTATCTATAATATCTACTTTATTAGTTTCATTGGTTGTTGCATTGTTGTTAGTTCCAATGATTTCGCATGCATTTCTAATGCGTCAGAAAAAAGATAAGGAAGTTAATTTCGAGAAAATATCATACCGCGCATTGGGTGTATTCTTTATTACTTTACTTATTAGTTTGGGTGTGAGCTTTATTACAACTCAGGAAGCCGAAATAAAAGATATTACACTTTATGTTACAATGCCAAGTGGTACAACTCTCGAAAATACAGATATTCTGATTGCTGATGCAGAAAAAAAACTCGAAAATCTGGAAGAAAAGAAAGACATTGTAAGTCAGATTTATGAGGAAGAAGCTATATTAACTATATCACTAGTTGATGATTTCAAGGATATCCGAAATTACTCTATCCCAAAAATAAAACAGGAAATTCTTGAACGACTCGAAGATGTAAGTCCTGCAGAATTTAGTTGGGATCCACCTGCTACCGGACGCCGTTTTGGCGGTGGTGGTTTCGAAGATGACGATGGATTTGCCCGAATGCTGGGAATTGGTGCTCAGCGCGAAAAAGTAATTATCAAAGGACAGGATTTTGATAAAATGCTGAATCAGGCAAATGATGTGAAATATTATTTAAGTCAGCTTACTTCAATTGAAAAAGTTGATATTCGGGTTCCTGAAAAAAGACCAGAGCTAATGCTTAATTTCGATAAGCAATTAATGGCTTTGTATGATATCCCGGTTACTTCAGTACTTTCAGAATTAAATTCATTTCAGCACGAGTTTTCAAGTGGTGTAAAATTCAAGGAGGGGACTGAAGAATATGATATTTTAATTCGAACCATTGGATATGAGGATCAGAAAGAACGAAATGTAAAAGATCTAAAGGGGTTGGCTGTTCGCAGCGGACAAGGTTCTCAATTTGAATTGCAGAATATCAGTAAATTTAATTTTACCGAAGGTTTATCTACTATAAGACGTACTAACCAGGAAAAACAATTAGAGTTGGTTTATTCATATATTAATGAAGTTCAGGATGAGAAGGATCTGCTTGAAGCAGCCCGGCTCGAAATTGATGAGCTGGTTGAAGGCATGACTCTTCCGTCAGGCATTGCACTGGAAGTGGTTCACGAAGAAGAAGACCTAGGTGAATTTGCATTTTTATTACTCATGGCTTTCATCCTTATTTATATGATTCTAGCGTCGGTATTTGAGTCATTCACGGTACCAATTGTTATGATGTTTTCAATCCCATTGGCAGCGATAGGTTCACTGATACTGTTAATTCTTACCGGAACTTCAATCATGAATACCAATGTAATGACAGGATTCCTGATCTTGCTTGGTATTGTTGTAAATAATGGTATTATTTTAATTGATTATTCTAGGATTCTGCGTCGGCAAGGATACAATGAGTCTCGTGCTTTAATGATGGCAGGACTTGCACGTGTACGTCCAATATTAATCACAGCTATTACAACTATTATTGCTTTGGTTCCACTGGCACTTGGAAAATCAGAATATGTGGCACTTATCGGAGTTCCTTTTGCTGTTACAATTATTGGTGGATTAACCATAAGTACCTTGCTTACATTGGTTTTTATTCCAACAATGAATTCGGGATTTCAATCATCATTAAACTGGATGCGTGGACAAAAATCGGGTATTAAAATCATTCAATATTCAATTTGGCTGGTTGGATCATATTTTATTTTCACCGAAGTAGACCGCAGAGTGTGGCAGATTATTGATTTTATTGTTTTAATGATTTTAGTTCCTGCAGTTATTTATTTTATTCAAAATAGTCTTAGAAAAGCAAACGAAACACTTATCGAAAAAGACGAAGCGTTACATATCAAGATCAGAAATTTGGTTAAGATCTATGATTGGGACAGTCGTTTTATGCGTGAATGGAAATCTGGTATAAACAGGAGAAAAAGATTAGGTGTACAAAACGAATATAAATCTATAAAAGATTTTGATCAAGTTGTTTGGCAGCTTCCTCTGATTGGATTTATCGTGTTTTTTATTTATTTCCATCTTGAGAATGGGTTGTGGTATTTTATTTTACCCATTTTCTTATATCTGCTCACTCTACTTGTTCTTGAACCGATAAAAAAATATGCATATAATCTAAAATCAGCAAATAAAAACAAATGGATAAGCAGCTTGATTTTATTTATTACTCAGCTATTTTTCTGGGCTTTTCCTGCGTTTACTCTTTTCTTGTTTTATTCTAAATACAAGTTATTAGGCTTAGTAATCCCAATGGGGGTAATATGGTATTTGTTAATGTTGATTAAAGTAACATCCGACAATTTGTACAAAAAACAAGTAAATGTGAATCGTATAACTGGTAAGTTTAAAGGAATACGACAAGCATTCTATAGGTTTGTGCTTGTTATACCTGTAATTGGCAAAAAGAAAATTCCATTTAAAGCACTCAAAGGTGTATCTATTGATATTGAAAATGGAATGTTTGGGTTACTTGGGCCAAATGGTGCAGGCAAATCTACTCTGATGAAAATTATTTGTGGAATACTTGAGCAAAGTTATGGACAAATTACGATCAACGGAATCGATGTAAGTGAAAAACGGGAAGAGCTACAAGGACTTATTGGTTATCTGCCTCAGGAATTTGGAATGTACGAAAATATGACGGCTTGGGATTTCTTACATTACATGGGGATTTTAAAGAAAATAGTTAATCAAGAAGAAAGAACAAAACGTGTTGAGTATGTGTTGGGAGCTGTTCACATGTCAGAACATAAAGATGAAAAAATTGGATCATTCTCTGGCGGTATGAAACAACGAATAGGAATTGCTCAGATCTTACTTCATCTTCCAAAGATTCTTGTAGTAGATGAACCAACTGCCGGACTCGATCCAAGAGAGCGTATTCGCTTTAGAAATCTATTGGTTGAGTTAAGCCGCGATCGTATTGTAATATTCTCAACACATATTATCGAAGATGTTGCTAGTTCTTGTAATATGGTTGCTGTGATGAAAAAAGGAGATATACGCTATATGGGAGCTCCCATAAGTATGGCTAAAATTGCCGAACAAAAAGTTTGGTCGCTCAACATACCTGCAGAAGATTTCGAAAAAATGAAAGATAATTATGTGATTATTCATCATATGAAAGAGGGTGAAAATATCCGCTGCCGTTGTTTGGCAGATAATGCTCCAACTGCTGATTCTAAATCGGTGAAAGCTAATCTGGAAGACGCCTATTTGTATTTACTGAATAGTGATAACTAATTATTAAATTGAGACATTAGATATTAGATTTTAGACATGAGACTTGAAATATGAGATATATGATATGAAAAATGAGATTAAAGTAGTAATATCTTTATAATCAATACTCTATACTCACTACTTGATACTAAAAAACATGAACATAATACAAAATATAAAACTAGTTAGGGATATTGTAAAATACAATCTGAAGATCGTATTTGCCAATAAATTTATTTATTTTCTGATTGCAGCAATGGCATTCTTTCTAATGATTATTGGTATTATGCTTTTTTCGAATTCAGTTGCTACCGAAAGCGATATCTACAATACATTAATATTTCCTGGGATATTAATTATATTTTATCCAGTAATTTTTAATATTCAAAACGACAAAGATGCCCGAATGCTTGAAATCATATTCGGTGTTCCAAATTATCGTTATAAAGTTTATTTGGTAAGATTTATAATTAGTATGGTTCTGTTATTCGTCATTCTAATGTTAATGTCTGGATTTACTGTTTTTGCAATTTTGCGAATACCGGTTTTAAAAATGGTTTATCAACTCATGTATCCATTGCTTTTTTTGTCCTGTTTATCGTTTCTGTTTTCTACTCTGGTTAGAAATGCAAGTGGTGCTGCTGTTATTGTAATCATTATTGGACTTATATTTTGGATTCTGCACGAACCGCTGCAATATAGCAAATGGAATGTCTTTTTAAATCCCTTTGATGTTCCAAGCGAAATAAGTATGACAATTTGGAAAAATGTACAAGGACAAAACAGATTAATGCTAGTGATTGGTTCTATTATATCAATGTTATGGGCATTAATTAACTTACAGCGCAGAGAGAAGTTTATTTAAATGATTTCATCTTAAGCATAGCAATTTCTTGAGGAGTAAGCATGCGCCATCTTCCGCGTTGCAGATTTTTCTTGGTTAATCCTGCAAAATAAACACGGTCGAGTTTTTCAATTTTATAACCTAACAATTCAAAAATACGTCGAACAATTCTGTTTTGCCCTGTATGGATCTCAATTCCAACTTGAGTTTTATCGTTTTCTTCAACATAACTTATGGCATCAGCTGTAACAAAGTCATCATCAACCTGAATGCCTTCAACAATGCTTATCATATCTGCTTTGGTTACAGGTTTGTCGAGATGAACATGATAAATTTTCTTTTTAATATAGCTGGGATGTGTGAGCATTTTGGTTAACTCGCCATCATTTGTCAGAAGAAGTACACCCGTTGTGTTTTTATCCAGACGACCAACTGGGTAAACTCGTTCATCACAAGCATTTCTCACTAAATCCAACACTGTTTTTTCAGCATGTCGATCACGAACAGTGGTAACAAAATCTTTCGGTTTATTCAGTAAAATGTATACCTTTTTCTCATTGCTAAGGAGTTTTCCTTTGTACTTTATTTTGTCTTTTACTGTTACTTTAGCTCCTAATTCAGTAACTACTTTGTCGTTAACAGTAATAAAACCAGCTTCAATTAATTCATCAGCTTCGCGGCGTGAGCAAACTCCTGAATTGGCAATATATTTATTTAGTCGAATTGGTTCATTCTCGTCTTTTAAAATCTCTTTTTCTTTGTACTTTAAAGGTTTACTAAACTTTTTTGCAGGCTTTTCTGATCTTTCATCAGATTTGTAATCTCTTTTTTCTCTTTTTGGAAATTCTTTTTTCATGGTTCTTGTCCCTTTTAAATACCTGATGCAAAGGTAATACTTTATTTTGAGTTAACAGCTCTACAAGGGTTTTTACACAGCCCTACGAGGGTTTAAAACCCTCGTAGGATTAAAAAGGCGATAGCCTCGTAGAGTTAATAATGATAAAAACCCTCGTAGGGCTACTAAGGTTGATTTTGTTTAATCATTTCGAGTTAAAATTTCTTAAAAATTGTTTCCATTGGTTCGAAATAATTATCTTTATTCGATTTTTTAAATTCTACTGATAAAATCTAATAACTATGACACTAATAAAATCAATATCCGGTATTCGCGGAACAATTGGTGGAAAATCAGGCGATGGATTAAGCCCTCTGGATACGGTAAAGTTCGTATCAGCATATGCTCAATGGATCATCAATAATACAAATGAAAAGAAAGTTAAGGTGATTGTTGGACGTGATGCCCGCATCTCGGGCGAAATGGTTAATCATGTTGTCATTGGAACACTCATGGGAATGGGTATTGATGTTATAGATATTGGTCTGGCAACTACTCCTACAACTGAAATAGCGGTTACATCAGAAAAAGCTCAGGGTGGAATAATATTAACCGCCAGTCATAACCCAAAGCAGTGGAATGCTTTAAAATTGTTAAACCAAAAAGGAGAGTTTTTATCGGCATCTGATGGTGCCCAGATACTTGAAATTGCTGAGAAAGAAAAATTTATATATGCAGATGTTGATCAGTTGGGCAAAGTAGAATTTAAAAATAATTATACCGATATTCATATTCAGCAAATACTTGATCTTTCATTGGTTGATGTGGATGCAATTAAATTATCTCAATTTAAAGTTGCTGTTGATGCTGTAAATTCTGTAGGAGGATTAGCTATCCCGGAATTATTGAGAGCATTGGGTGTGCAAGAAATTATTGAATTGTATTGCGAACCCAATGGCATTTTTCCACATAATCCTGAGCCTTTACCCGAACATTTAACTGAAATATCAAGAGTAGTTAAAACTAATAAAGCGCATCTGGGTTTCGTTGTTGATCCTGATGTTGATCGACTTGCAATTATTAATGAAGATGGAACGATGTTTGGCGAGGAATATACATTAGTTGCTGTAGCCGATTATATTTTACAATATAAGATTGGAAATACCGTTTCTAACTTGTCATCAACAAGAGCATTAAGAGATATAACCCAAAAATATGGCGGAAAATACTTTACAGCAGCTGTTGGCGAAGTAAATGTGGTTGAAAGTATGAAAAAAAATAATGCGGTTATTGGTGGCGAAGGAAATGGAGGAGTTATTTATCCTGATTTACATTATGGCCGCGATGCGTTGGTAGGTATCGCGTTATTTTTAACCCATCTTGCAAAGTCCGGAAAAAAATGCTCTGAGCTCAGAGCTCAATATCCTGAATATTTTATCTCAAAAAATAAAATCGAATTGACACCTCAAATAAACGTTGACCAAATTTTGGAGTCTATTAAGAAAAAGTTTAGCAATTATCAGGTAAATGATATTGATGGTGTTAAGATTGATTTCGATAATGGATGGGTACATCTGCGAAAATCAAATACAGAGCCAATTATCAGAATATATGCTGAGAGCGGTGATGAGAAAAGCTCAATAGAACTGGCAAATAAAATTATATCAGAAATAAAATCAATGGTTTAAAAAATGCTCAAATGAAACGAAAACATTATTTAATAATAGCAGTTGTTGTAGTAATAATTATCGCAATTGTTATTATCACATCAGGGAAAGAAAAATTAAACAATCAATTATCGGTAAAAGCCCAAAAAGGAGAATTTGAAATTTTAGTTACTGTAACTGGCGAATTACAAGCTAAAAGCTCAATAGATATTACAGGTCCGGCAGAACTTGGTAATAGCCGTGATTTACGAATAAGGGAAATTAAAATTCAGGATCTAGTACCTGAAGGTACACTCGTTGATTCAGGTCAATACGTGGGAGATCTTGATCGATCAGAAGTTTCGATAAGCGCAGTTGCGCGAATTACGAGATCAGTTGGTTAATCTTAAGTTCGCAATGGAAGAAAAACAGATTGTTTTGGATCAGAGTAAGTTTGAACCACCTGCCACAATTCGTCAGGCTAAAATAGAGCTCGACAAATCCGAAAGAGCCTATGATCAAGCTGAAAAAAACTACTCTCTAAAGCAACAGCAATCAAGAGCCGATATGCGTGAAGCCGTAATTAATCTCGAAAAAGCCAGACGAAAAGTAACCGAACTAGAGAAAGTAATAGGTAAATTCCGCATTTATGCTCCAGCATCCGGAATGGTAATTTATAAAAAGGAATGGGATGGACAAAAACGTAAAGTAGGCTCAACGATTAATCCTTGGGATATGTCAATTGCTACTTTGCCCGATTTATCAAGTATGTCATCAAAAACCTTTGTTAATGAAATAGATATTAGTAAAGTTAAAGTTGGGCAGCAGGTTCGAATAGGTATCGATGCTTTTCCTGAAAAGAAATATACCGGTAAAGTGTTGGAAGTAGCAAATATTGGAGAACAGTTGCCAAATACCGATGCAAAAGTTTTCGAAGTATTAGTTAATGTCGATCAAACCGATAGTATCCTTCGACCATCCATGACAACAAGCAACCAGATTATTACCGATGTATTTAAAGATGTTATTTATTTGCCTCTTGAGGCAATACATAATAACGATAGCTTGAGTTTTGTTTATACTAATTCAAATAGGAAACAAATTATTGTTCCCGGTATGTCGAATGAAAATCATATTATTATCGAACAAGGATTACAGGAGGGTGATGAAGTTTATTTATCTGTGCCTGAAGAAGAAGAGAAAATGAAATATTCAGGTTTAGAGCTTATTCCGGTTATCAGAGAACGCGAAAAACAGAAGAAACTTGAAGAACAGCAAAAGCAAGACAGGGCTGAAGAACGTAAAATAATGAAAATGAATGGTCGCAAAAATGGAACTCCACCGTTTAAGAAAGATTAAGCAAACATAATAATTCATCATTCATTAATGGGTGTTAAAAATTGGTAATTTAAAAACAGAGGTTAAGTAACTGAATTTAATAAAGATGTTTAAAATAAATTTTTTTGAACGGTATTTTCACGACATCGAAATTGCACTGGAGTCAATTTTGGATAATAAGCTCAAATCAAGCCTCACAGCTTTGGGTATTATCTTTGGAACTGCTGCAGTTATTAGTATGCTCGCAATTGGTAATGGCGCAAAGCAGGAAATCCTTGAACAAATGAAAATGGTAGGTGTTAATAATATTGTTATTACTCCTATTATTGATGCAACTGAAGATGGAGAAGAGTCTTCCAGTAGTTCGGAAAACGGATCAAAAGAAAAGAAAAAATTCTCGCCTGGACTAACTCTTGAAGATGTACAAGCTATTAAAGAAGTTGTGCCTTCAGTAAAAAGAATCACTCCTGAGATTGTTGCAAACTCATTTGTAGTGCAAAACGGTAAACGTGTACCTGCAAAAGTGGTTGGTGTTAGCAACGATTATTTCCAATTATACAATGTGAGCCTTGAAAAAGGGACTGTTTTTAACGAGTATCAGGTTGACAATGGAATTCCGGTTTGTGTTATTGGTGCAAATATTAGTGCTAAAATATTTAGTGATATCGATCCTATAAACCAATATCTTAAGTTCGGACATGTTTGGCTTAAAGTGATAGGTGTACTCGAAAAAAGCAATATCAGCCTTTCAGCATCTGAAAATGCAGGTGTAAACCTGGTAAACGATAATGTGTTTATTCCTGTTCAAACCATGTTACTTCGATATAAAAACAGAGCGCTGGTGAATTCCAAAAAACTTAGCGGTGGATCATTTTTCGGTGGTGGATTCTTTTTCTCTTTTTCAAATAGCCAGGAAAAAACTTCGAGCAATTATAATCAACTCGATAAAATTATTGTTCAGGTTGAGGAAACAGAACAAATAACCCCTACAACAGAGATTTTAAGCAGAATGTTGTTGCGAAGACATCAGGAAGTAAAAGATTACGAAATAACCGTGCCCGAATTGTTATTAAAACAGCAACAACGTACAAAAGACATTTTTAATATTGTGTTAGGAGCTATTGCCAGTATTTCGCTAATCGTTGGTGGTATTGGTATTATGAATATTATGTATGCCACGGTTATGGAACGAATTAAAGAGATCGGTATACGATTGGCTTTAGGTGCTAAAAAAGTAGATATTATTGCACAGTTTCTTTCAGAAGCAATTATGATTAGCGTTTCGGGCGGGCTTATTGGTGTTTTTCTGGGAGTTGTTTTATCAAAATTGATTACCAAGTTTTCAGGAATTTTAACCATTATTTCTCCTGGATCAATCATTATTGCATTTGGTGTAAGCGCAATTATTGGAGTTGTTTTTGGAATTTCGCCAGCTAAACGTGCTGCCGATCGCGACCCAATTGAATCGTTAAGATATGAATAAGTAAATTATAATTTTTATAAAAATGTTGAGGAATAGACTTTTTCAAACAGTTATTATTGTATTTGTTTTTGGTTTTTATAATCTGGTTACCGCTCAAAACATTGTTCAGGAACTTACTTTCGACGAAGTAATTAAGCTTGCACGAGAGCAATCACCCGATGCGATAATGGCAAAGCATCGATTTAGAGCAAATTACTGGCAGTATAGAACATTTAAAGCAGGCTTGAGACCTAGTCTTACATTAAGTAGCTCTTTCCCTAATTTAGACAGGAGTTATCGTGAGTATAACGATTCAACAGGTACATATTATGTGCGCGTTGACAAAAATACAACAAACCTTAATTTAAATATTACTCAGAGTGTCCCCTTTACAGGAGGTCAGTTGTCTTTTAACACAGATTTGTCGCGACTTGATAATTTTACTAACGAGACATTTTCATACTCATCAGTACCTTTATCTGTAAGTTATCGTCAGCCTGTATTGTTTTATAACGAGTATAGATGGGAGAAAAAAATAGAACCCTTAAAATACGAAGAAGCACAGAGAAATTATATTTTAAATCTTGAGCAGGTTTCGCTAAAAGCGGTTAATTATTTCTTCGATCTGGCATTAGCACAACAAAACTTACAAGTAGCAAAAATTAACTATTCAAATGCCGATACTCTTTATAAGATCGCGCAAGGCCGTTATAATATTGGTACCATTGCCGAAAACGAACTTATGCAAATGGAGTTGAGCTTGCTAAATGCTGGTTCGTCTTTAAATTCATCAAACGTTGATCTGGAAGTGAAAAAATTTCAGTTACGTTCATTTTTAGGCTTTAATGATAAGGTTGATTTGGTATTAAATATCCCAAAAGAAATACCTGAATTAACTGTAGATATTGAAAAAGCACTTGATATTGCAAATCAAAATAACCCAGACATAATTAGTTTTGAACGCCAGTTAATAGAAGCTCGTCGTGATGTAGCCAAGGCCAGATCAGAAAGAGGATTACAAGCCGATCTGTTTGCAAGCATAGGCTATACGCAACAAGCAGATAATATCCCAGATGTTTATCAAAACCCACAAAACCAGCAAATGCTTGCTCTTGGCCTTAATATTCCGATTCTTGATTGGGGTCTTGGTCGTGGAAAATACCGAATGGCTCAATCGAGCGAAGAGGTGATCAAAACTACCGTTGAACAGGCGCGTACCGATTTTACACAAAGTATTTATCTTAATGTAATGCAGTTCAATTTGCAGGATGATCAGTTATATATTGCTGCAAAATCTGATACGATTGCTCAAAAAAGATATGATCTTACCAAACAACGTTTTTTAATTGGAAAGGTGGATGTGCTTGATCTAAATGTGGCCCTTTCTGAAAAAGATGCAGCTAAAATAAATTATATCTCAGCTCTTCGTCGCTATTGGTCCGACTTTTATACTCTCCGCCGAATTACCTTGTACGATTTTGTTTATGACAAACCTCTCGAAGCAGATTTTGAGGAATTAGTAAAATAGACTCAAGATTTTTAGTATCGAGTATCAAGTATTAAAAAGGTATGAGATGCGAGCTTTGAGCTACAAGTCAATAGTCACAAGTAAACCAATTTACCAATAAACCTTTAAACCTTTAATCCCAGTTCACTATTCACCAATCACCAATCATTAGACAGAATAAACTATAATACATGAAATTATATCTTAATGGACTGAAAAAGTGTGTATATAAAAAATAATTTTATCTTTGCACTTCGAATTAATTAAAAGAAAAAATATATTAATATCAACAAAATAGATTGAAAAATGCAGATTAAAGGAGCTATTCGGTTTTTAGCCATCACTATGGCTATTATTTGTATTTACTACTTGTCGTTTACATTTATAACACAAAGTATAGTAAAAGATGCGAAGGAATACGCAAATGGTGATCCAAAGAAGGAATACCATTATTTAGATTCATTGTCAGGTGAAGTTGTTTATAACCTTGGATTTCGTAAATATACATTACGTGAGTGCCAGGAACGTGAAATAAACCTTGGTCTCGACCTTAAAGGTGGTATGAACGTTATTCTTGAAATATCTGTTGAAGATATTATCAAGGCCATGGCTAACAACAGCAAGGATACAACATTCCAAAAAGCAATCACGCTTGCAAAACAGTATCAAAAAGACAGCCGCGAAGATTTTTTAACTCTTTTTGGCCAGGCTTTCGAAACAGTTGATCCTAATGCTCGATTGGCAGCAATATTTAATACTGTTGAACTGAAAGATAAAATCAGTTTTAATGCAACCAACCAAGAAGTACTTGATATTATTCGTCAGGAATCAAAAAATGCTATCGATAACTCATTCAATATTCTTCGTAGCCGTATCGACCGTTTTGGTGTTATTCAGCCCAATATTCAACGATTAGAACAATCAGGTAGAATAATGGTTGAGTTACCTGGTGTAAAAGATCAGGAACGTGTTCGTAAGCTTTTACAAGGAACAGCGAGTCTTGAGTTTTGGGAAACCTATAACAATACTCAGGTTTATAGCTTTATGCTACAGGCAAATGAAGTGATTTACCAATTAGAAAAAGCTCAGAAAGATTTAAATAAAGCTGAAGAAACCAGCTCTGAACAAAAAGTTGAAACTCAAGTTAAAAAAGATTCGGAAGATTTAACATTACTTGATCAGATTGCTTCAGACTCATTAAAACAAGATACTTCAGATTTGGCTCAGTCGCAAATTGCTGAACGATATCCATTGTTTTCAGTTTTACGTCCAAGTATCAACCCAAATACAAATGCTCCAATGGAAGGTTCTTCTGTTGGTATGGCGCATTTTTCAGATACAGCAAAAGTGAACACATATATAGGAATGAAACAGGTTCAGGCTGTATTTCCTAGAGATATTGCATTTAAATGGGCCGTAAAACCTTATAAATATGACGACTCAAAAAGTTACTATGAATTACATGCAATAAAGGTTACAGGTCGTGATGGTAAAGCTCCTCTTGATGGAGATGTAATTACAGATGCTCGTTCAGAATTTGATCAATCGGGTGGTGCTGAGGTAACCATGGCTATGAATGCCGACGGCGCTAAAGTTTGGGCTCGATTAACAAAGAATAATGTAGGTAATTTTATTGCTATTATACTTGATGATTATGTTTATTCAGCTCCACGTGTTAATGACGAAATTAAAGGTGGACGTTCTTCTATTTCCGGCGATTTTACAGTTAACGAAGCAAAAGACTTAGCAAATATCCTTCAGTCAGGTAAATTGCCTGCTCCTGCAAAAATTATTCAGGAAGAAGTTGTAGGTCCATCATTGGGTAAAGAAGCAATAAATGCAGGATTAAACTCATTCTTAATTGCATTTGTTCTCGTTATGGCTTACATGGTTTTCTGGTATAGTCGTAGAGCCGGTTTGGCAGCTGATATTGCACTGTTGGTTAACCTGTTTTTCCTAATGGGAGTGCTTGCATCTATGGGTGCTGTTCTTACATTGCCCGGTATCGCTGGTATCGTTTTAACGATGGGTATGGCGGTTGATGCGAACGTAATTATTTACGAACGTATTCGTGAAGAATTAACAGCCGGAAAAGGGATAAAACTTGCAGTTAAGGACGGATTTAAACAATCCTACTCTGCAATCATCGATGGTAACTTAACCACCTTAATTACAGCTGTTATCCTTTATATTTTTGGTACAGGACCTATTAAAGGATTCGCAACTACATTAATAATTGGTATTTTATCATCATTGTTTACTGCTATTTTCTTAACACGTATAATTTTTGAGTGGTATTTAGATCATAATAAACCAATTTCATTTACCTCAAAATTGACTCAGGGTGCATTTAAAAATATTAAATTTAAATGGCTTGAAAATAGAAAATATGCATATATAATCTCATCAGCAGTAATAATATTAAGCTTAGGTTCATTATTTACTCGTGGATTAAATATGGGTATTGATTTTACCGGTGGTAGAACGTTTGTGGTTCGATTTGATAATTCAGTAAGTACCGTAAATGTTGCAAGTCTATTAAAAGATCAGTTTGGTATTGCTCCTGAAGTAAAAACTTTCGGTGCCGATAACCAGGTAAAAATAACAACCAAATATCGAATTGATGAAGACGATGTTGCTGTTGATAATGATATTGAAAATAAATTATATACTGGTTTAAAACCCATTCTTGGTGATCAGGTTACGTTAGAAGATTTCAATTTAAATCACAAAATGAGCTCACAAAAAGTGGGTGCAACCATTGCCGACGATATTATTATCGGATCATTTATTGTTATGATTATTGCTTTCATCTTCATGTTCCTTTATATTTTCATTCGATTTAAAAGTTGGAAATATGGCTTGGGAGCTGTAGTTGCATTGGCCCATGATGTGATAATTACATTAGGTGTGTTCTCTTTATTTTATGGTGTTTTGCCATTCTCACTCGAAATTGACCAGGCATTTATTGCAGCAATTCTAACTGTAGTAGGTTATTCTGTTAACGATACTGTTATTGTGTTCGACCGTATTCGTGAATACAGAGGATTGTATCCAAAACGAAAAGTTAAACCTGTTATGAATGCTGCTATTAATGATACATTAGCACGTACATTTAATACTTCGTTCACTACCTTGCTTGTAATATTTATAATATTCATTTTTGGTGGCGAAGTAATTCGTGGTTTTGTATTCGCTTTAATGATTGGTATTATGGTTGGTACATATTCATCTGTTTTTGTTGCATCACCAATAGTTTATGATGCTGGTTACAGAAAAAATGAACATGAAAAAACTGAAGAATAACAAATAATCTAACTTTTTTGAAAAACCTCATTTTATAAATGAGGTTTTTTTGTTCTATAAAGAATGTATATTTGTTAAAAATTGAGATTATGTTTCAATCAATTCTTTTTATCAGCGGACCTGAAATTTTTGTGGTGTTTCTTTTTATTCTATTATTTTTTGGAGCTGACAAAATACCCGAAATTGCTAAAACATTGGGAAAAGGTGTGAGAGAATTCAAGAAAGCTACAGACGAAATTAAAAAGGAAATGAATAGGAATGGTACTGATCTAATAAAAGATTTTGATGATATAAAGAAAGATATAGATAAAACCAAAAGCGATCTTCTTGGTTAACGAATAATTACTTAAGAAAAAAATATAACGATGATTGTTGCTGAAAATATAACCAAATCTTACGGTGATTTGCAGGTGCTTAAAGGTATTGACCTTAAAATTGGAAAGGGTGAAATAATATCTATTGTTGGTCCAAGTGGAGCTGGTAAAACCACCTTTTTGCAAATACTTGGAACACTAAGTAGACCTGATTCCGGGAAAATCCTTTTCGAAAATAGCGAGGTTAACACCTATAAAGACAAGCAATTAGCAGGTTTTCGAAATAAAAACATTGGTTTTGTTTTTCAGTTTCATCATTTGTTGCCTGAATTTACAGCACTCGAAAACGTATGCATTCCGGCATTCATTGCTCAAACCAAAAGAGAAGAGGCAGAAGACAAAGCCAGAGAAATTATGGGATTCCTCAATTTGAGTCACCGTCTCGAACATAAACCAAAAGAAATGTCGGGTGGTGAGCAGCAACGTGTAGCTGTTGCCAGAGCTTTAATTAATGGTCCATCAGTGATTTTTGCTGATGAACCTTCGGGTAATTTAGATTCGCAAAACAAAAAGGAACTTCATGATTTGTTCTTCTCTATTCGCAAAAAATACAATTCATCATTTGTTATTGTTACCCACGACGAAGGACTCGCAAATATGGCCGATCGTAAACTTATGATGAAAGATGGACGGTTTATTTAGTATATCTACATGATTGCAGAAATATCTGATTTAAAAGATTTTCTTGACGAAAAATATGAAAAGTACAATCATCCCGATTTTATTGAAACTGATCCTATTCAAATTCCACATTCGTTTTCTGATCCTTATGATATAGAGATTTCAGCTTTTCTTGCAGCAACCATCGCCTGGGGCCAGCGAATAACAATAATCAAGAACTCCCGAAAACTTATGGCTTTGATGGATTATGCACCTTATGATTTTATTACCAATTGTAATAATCAAGAATTAAAACGATTCGAGTATTTTGTACATCGTACCTTTAATGGGATTGATTGTGTATTTTTTATAAAATCACTCAAAAATATTTACAAAAACCATGGTGGATTGGGCTTGTTATTTCAAAAAACCTATTTACACCACAAAAATATTAAACAAACACTGGAAGAAGTTCGAAAGGTTTTTTTTGAGATAAATCATCCGCTAAGAACACAAAAGCACTTTTCAGATGTTTCGAAAGGAGCATCAGCAAAAAGGCTCAATATGTATTTAAGATGGCTTGTACGTAATGATAATCGCGGTGTTGATTTTGGATTATGGCAAAAAATTCCGACATCCGCATTATATTTGCCATTGGATTTGCATACAGGAAATGTAGCTCGTAAAATTGGTCTTTTACAACGTAATCAAAACGATTGGCAAGCAGTTGAAGAAGTTACAATCAAGTTGCGAAAATTTGATCCTAATGATCCGGTAAAATACGATTTTGCTTTGTTTGGTCTGGGAATATTTGAAAAGTTTTAAATCAATGGCAAACAATTATTTTAAATTTAAACAATTTACTATTCATCAGGATAAGTGTGCCATGAAAGTGGGTACCGATGGGGTATTGATTGGTGCATGGGCAACCTGCGAAAATGCTGAAAAAGTATTGGATATCGGAACTGGTACAGGACTTATTGCTCTTATGATAGCCCAACGATCAAATGCTTTAATCGATGCAATCGAAATTGACGAAAATGCATGTGAACAGGCACAAGAAAATTTCCACAAATCAATCTGGGAAAATCGAATCAATTTAATTCATCAGTCTTTTCAGGATTTTGTGCATGAAACGGATAAAAAATATGATTTAATTGTTACGAATCCACCGTACTTTCAGAATTCATTGGTTGCTCAAGATGATCAACGGACAAAGGCTCGCCATAACAGTGAGCTTGAGCTTTACGATATTCTTGATGGTGCCGAAAAACTTCTTTCAATCAATGGGACTTTAAGTATTATTTTACCTTATATAGAAGGTGTTTTGTTTATCGCTAAAGCAGCCGAACATGGACTTTATTGTGTGCGGCAAACCAATGTAATTCCAAAACCTAAATCACCTATAAAACGATTATTACTGGAATTTCAGCGACAAAAGAAAATACTTGTTGATCAGGATTTGATAATTGAGCTCGAAAACAGGCACGAATACTCCGAAAACTATATAAGCCTTACACGCGATTTTTATTTGTTTTTATAATTGGCTAAGCTACATTTTGTTTCGGTACAGATTACCCCAGAGAACTGCCAATTATTACCATCGTTTAAAAATAATAGATAAGTCCTAAAACTACTTAATTCTATATTTCATTTGATTTCATATTAGCGGTTGTATTAAAAAGTTAGTTCAAGAAAATACTCGTTCCAATTCTGAAACCAAATCCTTTTCTTGTAATATTATAATCATTTGAACTGTAATATTCTTGCGTA
>JAIFLC010000188.1 GCA_020049295.1 Bacteroidota bacterium | reverse complement strand
ACTCGCGACCCCGACCTTGGCAAGGTCGTGCTCTACCAACTGAGCTATTCTCGCAATTTGCGACTGCAAATATATCTAAAAAATTTGTTTCTCAAAAAATTTTCTTTAAAAAACCAACTTAAATTTACCTGTTTTTTATTACAATCCTATATGTCGCTTAATATCATTAAGTTTATTCAATGCTTCAACGGGTGTAAGATTATTTATATCGAGTTTTTTTATCTCATCACGTATTTGTTTCAGAACAGGATCATCTAATTGAAAAATAGTGGTCTGAAATCCTTCTCGATGCTGAGCAATCTCCCCAACTGGTTTTGCCAGTGTATCTTTTTGTCCCGATTTTTCTAAATCTTTAAGTATTTCATTAGCCCTATTTACAACACTTTTAGGCATTCCTGCCATCTGTGCAACATGTATTCCAAAACTATGCTCACTTCCACCTCTTTTCAGTTTTCTTAAAAAAATTACCTTATCATTTAGTTCCTTAATCGAGACATTATAATTCTTTATTCGATTATACGATTTTTCCATCTCATTTAATTCATGGTAATGAGTAGCAAAAAGTGTTTTGGCTTTTGCGGTTGGATGTTCATGAATATATTCGGCCATTGCCCATGCAATAGAAATACCATCATAGGTACTTGTTCCACGACCTATTTCATCTAACAAAATCAAGCTTCGATGCGATAAATTATTTAGAATACTTGCTGCCTCGTGCATTTCAACCATAAAGGTTGATTCTCCCAACGAAATATTATCTGATGCACCCACGCGTGTAAATATCTTGTCAACCAGACCTATTTTAGCAGATTTTGCAGGTACATAGCTTCCAATTTGCGCCATTAAAACAATTAGTGCTGTTTGACGAAGCAAAGCAGATTTACCCGACATATTCGGGCCAGTAATCATAATAATCTGTTGCTGATCATTATCAAGCAGAATATCATTTGCGATATAGGGTTCATCAACAGGCAGCATTTGCTCTATTACAGGATGCCTCCCTTCAATAATTTCAATAACATCGGTATTATTTATTTCGGGTCGATTATATTTATTTGCTTCTGCAATAATTGCAAATGACAATAAACAATCCATTTTTGCTATTAAGAATGCATTTAACTGAATAGCCTGAATATAATCGGTTAAACTAGATACCAAATCTAAAAATAACTGATTTTCAATCTCTAAGGCTTTTTCTTCGGCTCCTAAAATTTTTGTTTCGTATTCTTTAAGTTCTTCTGTAATGTATCGTTCGGCACTTACTAAGGTCTGTTTCCGAATCCATTCTACCGGAACTTTATCTTTATGTGTATTTCTAACTTCAATATAATATCCAAAAACATTATTAAAACTGATTTTTAATGAGGTTATTCCTGTTCGTTCTATTTCACGCTGTTGAATTTGAGCAAGAAAATCTTTTCCTGAATATGCCAACTTACGATATTCATCAAGCTCGGCAGATACTCCATTTGCTATATAATTACCTTTACTTAACAAAACAGATGCTTCGGGCATTAATTCCTTTTCTATTCTATCTCGAATTGCAGAACACGGATTAAGTTGATCGCCAATTTTTATAAGTGCAGCATCACCAGATTCGAGACAAGCTTGTTTAATTGGCTGAATGGCTGTTAAAGCTATTTTTAATTGAACGACTTCGCGCGGATTAACTCTACCAGTAGCCACCTTCGATATTATTCGCTCTAAATCACCAATATTTTTAACATGTTCTGACAGTAAATCCTTAAAATCGCTATTATTAATAAGATATTCAACTACATCGAGCCGTTCCTTAATGGGTTTTTCTTCTTTAAGAGGCAATGCCACCCATCGTTTTAACATTCGAGCTCCCATAGGAGATAATGTACGATCAATTACATCAATCAATGTTTTTGCGCCTTCGTTAATGGAATAAAACAATTCCAGGTTACGAATTGTAAATTTATCTAGCCACACGTAATGCTCTTCTTCAATTCGTGAAAGTGATGATATATGTTGAGTTTTGTCGTGATGAGTTAATTCTAGATATTGCAAAATAGCTCCTGCAGCAATTATCCCAAATCGAAGATTATGTACACCAAATCCTTTTAAAGAGGCTGTCTGAAACTTCTTAAGTAGTTTCTCTGTTGTATTTTCTTCTGTAAAAACCCATTCATCAAGTTTTGAAATATAAAATTTTTCGCCAAACTGCTCCTTAAACTGTTGTTGTTTACTTCTCTCGCATAAAACTTCCTTAGGTTGAAAGCTACTCAATAGCTTATCGATATACTCAAAAGTACCTTCGGCAGTAAGAAACTCTCCGGTTGAAATATCAAGGAATGCAACTCCGGCAATATTTTTTTCAAGATGTACGCATGCTAGAAAATTATTTTCGCGGCGTTCAAGCACATTATCATTCAAGGAAACGCCAGGTGTAACAAGCTCTGTAACTCCGCGTTTAACAATATTTTTTGTCTTTTTAGGGTCTTCAAGCTGCTCGCAGATTGCAACTCTTTGGCCAGCTCTAACTAACTTTGGAAGGTAAGTATCAATAGCGTGATAAGGAACACCAGCCAACTCAACAAACTGTGCTGAGCCATTAGCCCTTCTTGTTAAGGTAATTCCTAGTATTTCAGAAGCTTTAATGGCATCTTCACCAAACGTTTCATAAAAATCACCTACCCGAAACAACAATATGGCATCAGGATGCTTCCTTTTGATCTCATAGTATTGTTTCATTAAGGGAGTTTCGGCGTATTTCTGCTCTATAGACAAATCCTTCAATTTATTTGTGAAAGTAAAAATAAAGCTAATCAGTCATTTTTAATAATGATTATCTTTTGTTTTTTCAACAAACTACCAATAGGTAATAATTTAATTAGGTATCTAATTCCAAAAAAAATAGTCCTTGGGGTAACAAGGACTATAGGTATTCATTTTTTAGGTAAAATCTTTAGAGGAAGATTTTGTTGTGGGTAAAAGTAACATTTTTTTGAAATAATAAAAATAGTTGAAAAATATTTTGTTTTAGCAGCCCTAAAATAACTAAACCATTTAGTTTAAAAATGCTAAAACTATGATAAAAACTATTTTTCAATGCTAAAAATAGTTTTACATTAGCAAATCAAAATAAATACAACGCATTATGAAAAAAATATTAATATTGGGAGCAGGATTATCTTCATCAAGCCTGATTAAATACCTGCTTGATCATTCAGAAAAATTCGATTGGAAGATTAAGCTTGGCGACATGTCCTTAGAGACAGCTAAACGAAAAATCGAAAACCACAAAAATGGTGAAGCATTTACATTTGATATTTTTAATGAAACTCAGCGTAATGATGAAATTAAACAAGCTGATGTTGTAATATCAATGTTACCTGCACGATTTCATTATCTTGCTGCCGAAAAATGTGTCGAGTATGGAAAAGATATGGTCACAGCATCTTATGTTTCGAAAGAAATCAATGCGATGCATGATAAAGCTCTTGCAAAAAATATTCTATTATTAAATGAGATTGGTGTTGATCCTGGTATTGATCATATGTCGGCTATGAAAGTTATTGATGAAATTAAGGCCAAAGGTGGCGAAATGATTTCATTCAAATCTAATACAGGCGGACTTGTTGCACCTGAATATGATAATAATCCATGGAACTATAAGTTTACATGGAATCCAAGAAATGTGGTTGTTGCTGGACAATCTGTTGCTCAATATATCGATCATGGACAATTAAAGTATATTCCTTATCAGAAATTATTTACCCGTACCGAAAAAATGTCTGTTTTAGATATGGGTGAATTTGAAATGTATTTAAATCGTGACTCACTAAGTTACAGAGAAGTGTATGGCCTAAAGAGCATACCTACGCTTTTAAGAGGAACATTGCGTCGTCCGGGTTATTGTGCTGGTTGGAATGTTTTTGTTCAGCTAGGAGCCACCGACGACACTTATGTGGTTGAAAACTCTGCAAATATGACTTATAGAGATTTTACGAATAGTTTTTTACCTCATGATGATAAAGATACTGTTGAGCAAAAATTAGCAAAATATTTAGGTATTGATATAAAATCTGAAACCATGAAGCGTCTTGAATGGTTAGGCATTTTTGAGAAAAGAAAGATTGATTTGCCAAACGCCACTCCCGCCCAAATTTTACAGAAATTGCTTGAAGAAAAATGGGCTTTAGGTCCTAGTGATAAAGATATGATTGTAATGCAGCATCAGTTCGAATATAAACTGAAAGGTAAAACAAAACGAATTACTTCATCATTGGTGGTTAAGGGCAAAGATACTGTTCATACAGCTATGGCGATTACTGTAGGTATTCCTATGGCAATAGCAACTAAGCTTCTTCTAACAGGAGTAATAACAAAAAAAGGTGTTGTTATTCCAATTATTAAAGATGTTTATGAACCTGTATTAAAAGAGTTAGAGGAATTCGGAATTAACTTTATTGAAGAAGAACAGGATTTAGATTAACCAGATTCTATATTATAAAATAAACCGCCCTTGATTAATTTGGGGCGGTTTTTTTATATCTAGTATAGTTATAGATATCCTTTTATGAACTTAATAAAAACAAGAAAGCCTCATTCAAAAAGAATGAGGCTTTTGTAAAGTCGGCGACGACCTACTCTCCCACAAACGCAGTACCATCGGCTCTAGCAGGCTTAACTTCTCTGTTCGGAATGGGAAGAGGTGGAACCCTGCTGATATAGTCACCTTAAGATCTTTATATCCTACCTTTGGGGCAGGTTAATGTCTTAAAATTAACACGTCAGAAAAAAATCCAGGAAATAAACTCACGAAAGAAGCTCACGGGTAATTAGTATTGCTCAGCTTTGACATTACTGCCTTTACACTTGCAACCTATCAACGTCGTAGTCTTCAACGACCCTTAAGGGAAATCTCATCTTGAGGCGAGCTTCGTGCTTAGATGCTTTCAGCACTTATCTCTTCCATACGTAGCTACTCTGCAATGCAGCTGGCGCCACAACAGATACACTAGTGGTATGTCCGCTCCGGTCCTCTCGTACTAGAAGCAGGGCCTCTCAAATTTCCAACGCCCACAACAGATAGGGACCGAACTGTCTCACGACGTTCTGAACCCAGCTCGCGTGCCACTTTAATGGGCGAAC
>JAIFLC010000169.1 GCA_020049295.1 Bacteroidota bacterium | reverse complement strand
TTGGTGATATTATCGGAATAAAAGGAAATGTTTTTGTTACCCAAATGGGCGAAACATCAATAAATGCTGTTGAACTTACCATTTTAAGTAAATCAATTAGGCCATTACCAATTGTTAAAGAAAAAGATGGTGTAGTTTACGATGCATTTACCGATCCTGATCAGCGATACAGACAGCGACACCTGGATTTGATTGTTAATCCACATGTACGCGATGCTTTTTTAAAAAGAACAAAACTTACCAACTCAATGCGTGAGTTTCTGAATAATAAAGGATATTTAGAAGTTGAAACGCCGATTTTACAACCATTGTACGGTGGGGCAGCAGCGCGTCCGTTTAAAACTCATCATAATACACTCGATCAAACTCTTTATTTGCGTATTGCTAACGAGCTTTATTTAAAACGACTTATTGTTGGAGGATTTGATGGTGTTTATGAGTTTGCAAAAGATTTCCGTAACGAAGGAATGGATCGTTTCCATAATCCCGAATTTACCCAAATGGAACTCTATGTTGCCTACAAAGATTATAACTGGATGATGAATACCGTGGAAGAAATGGTCGAAAAAATTGCACTTGATCTGCATGGAACAACCGAAGTGAAAGTGGGCGAAAACGTTATCAATTTTAAACGACCCTGGAAACGATTTACCATGTTCGAAGCTATTCAACATTTTACAGGTATTGATATTTCTCAAATGGATGAGAATCAACTTAAAGAAACTGCTAAAAAGCTTGGGGTTGAGGTTAATGATACGATGGGTAAAGGCAAAATTATTGATGAGATTTTTGGTGAGATGTGCGAAGGGAAACTTATTCAGCCCACATTTATTACCGATTATCCGATTGAAATGTCTCCATTGGCAAAAAAACACAGAACTGTTGAAGGACTTGTTGAGCGTTTCGAAGCCATTTGTAACGGGAAAGAAATTTGCAATGCTTATTCTGAGTTAAATGATCCAATTGATCAACGTGAGCGTTTCGAGCAACAACTAATTCTTGGTAAACGTGGCGACGAAGAAGCAATGATGCTCGATGAAGACTTTTTAAGGGCAATTGAATACGGAATGCCACCAACTTCTGGATTAGGAATTGGAATCGATCGTTTAGCTATGATTATGACTAACTCACAATCGATTCAGGATGTACTATTTTTCCCACAGATGAGGCCAGAAAAGAAATCGCAAAAGGATGATTCAGAAAAATTTGCCGAAGCAGGTATTCCATCTGAGTGGATTTCTATTGTTCAAAAATCAGGTCATCTTACCGTTGAAAGTCTGAAAGGTATTAACCCTGCAAGCTTACACAATAAGTTGTGCGGAACCAATAAAAAACATAAATTGGGACTAACAAATCCAAGTATCGATGATATAAAATCGTGGCTGGATAAACTAAATTAACATGGAACACAAACCCAAAGTAGCCGTTCTGGGTGGTGGTAGCTGGGCAACCGCAATAGTTAAAATGCTTCTCGAAAATGTACACCAGGTTAATTGGTACATGAGAAGTAAGGAAAACATTGAGTTTATTAAAAAACACCAGCATAATCACTTTTACCTAAGTTCAGTTAATTTAGATACGCATAAAATAGCTCTTTCAGATGATATCAGCAAAACGGTCGAAAATTCTGATATAATTATTTTTGCCATTCCATCGGCTTTTCTAAAATCAGCACTCGAAGAGCTCAACGTAGAATTAACCGATAAAATAATTGTATCGGCTATCAAAGGGATGGTTCCTGACGAAAATATGATCGTTGGGGATTATTTTAATACAAAATATAATATTCCACTCGATTTATTTGCTGTTATTGCTGGCCCTTGCCATGCTGAGGAAATTGCTCTCGAGAGATTATCTTATTTAACTATTGCTTGTCAGGATTTAAAAAATGCACATTGGGTTGCCGATATTTTATCGACGAACTATATAAAAACAAGTGTTTCGGATGATATTTATGGAACAGAATACTCGGCTGTTTTAAAAAATATCTTTGCTGTGGCTGCAGGTATTTGTCATGGACTAGGTTATGGCGATAATTTTAATGCGGTGCTCATTTCAAATGCCATTCAGGAAATAAAACGCTTTGTTGATGTGGTGCATCCTATTACCCGAGATATTAAAAATTCAGCTTACCTAGGAGATCTTCTAGTTACAGCATATTCGCAGTTTAGCCGTAACCGCACATTTGGAGCTATGATTGGAAAAGGTTATTCGGTAAAATCAGCTCAACTCGAAATGAATATGGTTGCCGAAGGGTATTATGCGGTTAAATCAATTTACGAAATAAATAAAAAATACATGGTAAACATGCCAATTACAGATGCTGTTTACAATATCCTCTACGAGAAAATTTCGCCAGCAATCGAAATAAAAATACTTACCGAAAATATCAGATAGAAATCCAAAAAACAATCGTTATGAAAAACCTAACAATTGATATAAAAAATGCACTTTCATTTTTAAAAACCGATGATTTTGATAAATATAAAGAGCTTACAAAAAAAGCAGATAGTGAATTAATCAACAAAACAGGTAAAGGAAACGACTTTTTGGGATGGTACGATTTGCCTGAACGAATATCCCTTAAAGAACTTAGCGAAATAAAGGACTGTGCAACTGATTTAAGAAAAAAATCAGATGTTATAGTGGTAATTGGTATTGGAGGATCTTACCTTGGAGCAAAAGCTGTTATCGAAGCACTTTCGGGTCAGTTTGATCATTTAAAACAGAGACCAGGAAATCCGTTGATTTTGTTTGCTGGTCAGAATTTGTCTGAAGATTACATGGTTGAGCTATTGGAGTTTTTAAATGATAAAAAATTCTCGCTTATTGTTATCTCTAAATCAGGTACTACTACCGAACCCGCTGTAGCATTCAGAATTTTAAAGCAAGAACTCGAAGCTAAAATTGGTAAAAAAGATGCATCATCGAGGATAATTGCTATTACCGACGAATCAAAAGGAGCGCTTCGAAGTATGGCAAATCAGGAGGGCTACAAATCTTTTATTATTGATGATAATATTGGTGGCCGCTATTCTGTTTTATCACCTGTTGGATTACTACCTATTGCTTGTGCCGGATTTAATATTGAAGAGATATTAGCAGGAGCAAGGGATTATATGAATCATAGCAATTCTGCTGCATTCAATGAGAATCAGGTTTATCAGTATGCTGCAATTCGACATGTATTGTATAACCAGAATAAAACCTGCGAAATTTTGGCAAACTTCGATCCACGATTAAACTTTTTAGCCGAATGGTGGAAACAATTATATGGTGAGAGCGAAGGGAAAGAAAATTTGGGTATTTTTCCAGCTAGCGTAAGTTTTACTACCGACCTTCATTCAATGGGACAATACATTCAGGAAGGGTTACGGAATATTTTTGAAACCGTAATATCTGTCGAGAAACCTAAATATGAGCTAACTGTACCTAAAGATGAGGATAATTTTGACAAACTAAATTTTCTCGTTGGCAAACATCTTGATTATATAAATAAAATGGCCGAGCTTGGAACAATGATAGCTCATGTGGATGGTAGAGTTCCGAATATAAAAATCACTATTCCACAAATTAACGAGTATTATTTGGGTCAACTGATTTACTTTTTTGAAAAAGCCTGTGCTATAAGTGGATATTTACTAGGAATAAACCCTTTTGATCAGCCAGGCGTTGAGGAATATAAACGCAATATGTTTGCTTTGCTTGATAAACCTGGATTTGAAGAAGAAACGAAAAAAATAAAGGACAGATTAAAATAGATCATTCATCAATTCTAATATTTATTTTAGCAAGTTTATCGTTGATATGAATCATTTTGTTCATATTTTTAAACGAAAAAAAATCTTGATCTTCATTTAAAAAGAAATAAATCTTTAAGGCATTTCTGAGTATTTTACTGCTGGCTTTTAAATTATTTTGTTTAAAAAGGATATCTCCTTGTTCGTGTAACAGCTCTGCTAATGAGCTTAATTCTTCTGTTGACAATCCTTTTTCTTCTTTTAGGGCATTAATTAAAAAATCTTCCGAAACAGAGTAAATAAATTCATGGTCGCATTTAAAGTAATTCAATAGAGTTTTATCAACATTTTCAAGGGCTTCGCTAAATTGACCTTTTTTCTTTAGTTCAATAAGTAATGCTAAAACATTTGAGATTTCGTCAATAAGCAGTAAAACCTTTTCATTATTTTCCATCAAATTTTTAGTCTTTTGGTATTATAAAAACGCGACGAATAGTAAATTTATAATAATAGTTTCAACATAGTATTATTCTTTTTATCATTTTTGACGAACGGCTTATTATTTTAAATGGATTTGTTTATTTTTAAAGTTTACAAAATTTGAATTTATGATAGCAGATAGCTTAAAAGTTCTGGACAGCATTACATTGAATTTTAGCCAGGGTGGATTATTATTCATGAATATTACTCTGGCATTTATAATGTTTGGAGTAGCCCTCCAGATTAAACTGGATGATTTTAAGAAAGTGATTTCTAATCCAAAATCAGTTATTGTTGGATTTACTTCGCAATTTTTTCTATTGCCTTTACTTACTTTCATCTTTTTAATGATTTTAAAACCCACTCCTGCCGTTGCTTTAGGAATGATACTTGTTGCAGCCTGTCCGGGCGGGAATATTTCCAATTTTATTTCCGGATTCGCTAAAGGCAATGTTGCTTTGTCAGTTACGTTAACTGCAATTGCTACTCTTGCAGCAATATTCATGACTCCTTTTAATTTTGCCTTTTGGGGTAAACTTTATGCTAAATCGCATCCATTACTTCGTCCAATCGAAATTGATCCAATTCAGATGTTTCAGACTGTTTTTATTTTACTTGGAATACCATTGATATTAGGGATGATTTTTGCTTATAAATTTCCAAATACTACAAAAAAAATATTAAAACCAATTAATATATTTTCTATTCATTTAATTATTGCAATTGTTTTCATACAAAATGGATTAGGTTTGTTGGGAGGGTATTATTATAGTAAAATTCTAAAACTTCCAGAAGTCGATCAAAGAACAATATCCATAGAAACAGGGATACAAAATTCGGGATTAGGATTAGTTCTAATTTTTAATCCTAAAATATTCCCTCCTGATTTGCAACTTGGCGGAATGGCTTTTATTGCTGCTTGGTGGGGTATTTGGCATATATTATCTGGTTTGGGCTTAGCCTATTATTGGTCGCGTAGACCTGTTAAAAATTCATAAGTACAATAGGATTATATGGGAACAAATAGAAACACAATTGAGAAATTCTCGATAGGTCATTTTTTGCTCAGGGGCTATGTTGATTTCTTATTTAAAATATTCTTTCGTACAAAAGCATATAACTATAAGAATGTTCCACAAGACGAAATTGTGATTTTTGCGGTTAATCACCAGAATACGTTAATGGATGCATTAGCATTACTTGCTACTGTAAAAAAACAACCTGTATTTATGGCCCGTGCTGATATTTTTAATAAAAAGTCCATAAGCAAACTTTTAACCTTTTTTAAAATTCTACCCATTTACCGTATTCGTGATGGTAAAGAAAACCTTAGAAACAACGATGCCATTTTTCTTAAAACAATCGATGTTCTTAAAAACAAAAACGGCCTTGTAATATTGCCCGAGGGAAGTCATTTAGGAATTCGAAGACTTCGTACCTTAAAAAAAGGTATTTCGCGTATTGCTTTGCAGGCTGAAGAATCAAACGATTATAAACTTAACATTAAGATCGTACCCGTAGGACAGTATTATAGCAATTATATCAATTTCGGAAGCAAATTGTTTTTATATTTTGGCGAAACTATAAATGTTTCAGAATACTATGATGCATATAAGGAAAATCCACCTCGCGGAATGAATCTTTTACGAGAAAGAGTCGAGGAAGAATTGAAAAAATATATGGTGCATATAGAGAGTGATGAGTATTACGATATGATCGATTTCCTTCGTAAGTTCTACTTACCAGAGATGAAAATTAAAGAATGGAAACAACCCGAACAATTATTTGCAGAACAGAAGATTATCGAAAAACTGAATCAATTTATTGATAAAAAACCAGAAGAAGCAAAAATACTGAATGATAAATCAAATAGGATAAAGTCCCTTTTAAATAATCTGAATTTAAGGTTTTGGGTTATTCAAAAACCCACTTATTCAATTTTTAAAATTGCTATTCAATCGATCACTTTGCTGGGTTTGTTTCCTGTTTTTTTATATGGTGCTTTGTTAAATTTTATACCATTTAATTTACCAGTAAAGCTTACAACAAAAATAAAAGATCCACAATTTTTAAGTTCATTCCGATTTGTTATAGCCATACTATTATTCCCGTTTTACTATCTTATACTAGGCATTATTGGAGGTTTTGCCTGGGGAAATACATGGATTAATGTTGCTTTTGTAATTAGTTTACCTATAACCGGGCTTTTTGCATTTCATTATTACATTGCAGCTAAAAAGCTTTGGGCAAAAATCAGGTATAATTATATGACATGGAAAAAGAACTCAGAGATAATGGAATTAAAAAATCTTTATAACCAGATTAAAGAAGTAGGTAAACAAATTTTATAGAATCAAGAATCTACATTTTCTTTATTCTTACTTCTATATATTTTTCGTTTTTGAGGATTTCCAATAATGTATTGGTATCGGTATTACTGTAATGGTATGGATATAAAATCTTTGGTTTAAAAGCTTTTGCTGCATCGGCTACCATTTCGGGAGTCATTGTGTAAGGCAGGTTCATAGGTAAAAAAGCGATATCAATATTTTTTAATGCTTTTATTTCGGGCGTATTCTCTGTATCACCGGCAATAAATACTCTTTTACCTCCAAAATTAATGATATAACCATTGCCTTCTCCTTTTGGATGAAAAGGATCACCATTAGGTCTTTTGTTCTCAATGTTGTAAGCAGGGATGGCCTCAATTTCTAGCCCATTTATTGTTAATAGATCGCTGTTTTTCATTATAATAACATCGGCAAGACCTTCATTTATTTCTTTGCATTTTTCAGTTAAAATAATCTTAGTATTTTCTTTCTTAATAAGGTTAATAGCATTTATGTCCAAATGATCGCCATGATGATGCGTAATAATAATCAGGTCAGCCTTTGGATAAGAATTATAATTCCCCATCCCTGAAACAGGATCGACATGTATTATTTTACTATCGAACTCGAAAAAAAGTGATGCATGTTTTACAAAGTTAATAACGAGTTCTCCTTTATTGGTCGAAAACCTATCTTGTTGTAAATCTTGTGCCATAACGTAATAAATATTAAGTAGGGAAAGGCAAATTAGAATTGATATTTTTTTCATGGTTATAAGTCTTTTGATAAAACTGAAAGGTATTGATTTTTTAAAAATAAATCAAAAAAATATAAACCCACGAAATCACAATAGTTTTTTAGGAGATTTGATGAATGGACTAAAACCAATTTTTAGGATTTATTAATCCCAAGCTTAAGCCTGGGGTTAAAGGATTGCAATATTAATGGGCTTTAGCCCAATATTTAAAGATGAGGTTTTATTTATTAATTTCCTATTCGATACGATAATTTAATCAGGAAAACATTATAGGGATGAAGGTTGAATAAACCGTCTATATCACTTAAATACGAAAAATTACCAGTTGCTACGCTTCCTGTTTTGTTTTGTGTCCAAACAAGATAGATTAATGATCCTGGTCTATATTCCCATCGTGCTACAAGGTTCGATCTAAACTGACGGAAATTAAAGTCATAGCCATTTTCGAAATCATCACTTGAGAATGAGACATCTGTGCTAAACCTGTCTTCAAAAGAACTTGCTTTTGGATCAACAATATACTTTGGATCATAATAATCAACTGCACTAATAAATGGTGATCCATAATATTGAATAGTTAATTCGGGAGTTATTGTATAGTCAATACGAAGGGTTAAGCTTGTAGTTACCTGATCAATGGTAGAAAAAATATAGCGGTTTTCATTATTGTATTCTTCAGTGGTAACATATTGAAGTTTATCTGTCGAATAGGAGATATTCGGTGTTAATGTCAATCGCAATGCATTTAATGGGCGATAAACAAGTGAGACTCCATAATATGAATTTTTTGAGGAGTTTTCAAACCCAAAGTTGCTGCTTGCTTCTCCAACCAACTGAATTTTTTTTCTGCTATCTGTTCCAGCACTCATCCAATAACTAGTACTTCCCGGGTATTTAATTGATGGACCACCACGTAACAATGTATTTGAGATAGCTCCAGCATCAATATTTAGTCCACCACCAAACTGCCAGTAGTTTTTAAACTCCATATTTGCATTTACATTGCCTCCATAAAAGCTGCTATTAAAACCAAAATCCCATCCTGTCCATTGATTTATGTTTATTTGCATACTTCTGAAAATGCTAAATGGCTCTGTAAATCTGTATCCAGCCCAAAAAACCTGAAAAATTGCATCGGAATGATGCAAGAAACCAACATCATTTGTTTCGTATTCAGGTGAGCGCCAGGTTAACCAGAACAACCATCTCCATTTGCTATATCCTTGTTTACCAAACTCAACTGTTCCGGCATGACCTGTTAGTGATGTTCTTGTAGAATCGAATGTATTATAATTATTATCTGGTCGTTGAAAATATCTTCTTGAAGAGCTTTGTTGCTGAATAATTGCAGTACTATCACCTTCAATATGACTCATGGCATATTTTAAATTCATATAATACTTTTTATCTTTCCAATATTGGGTTAGATCTATACCACCAGAATATGCATCAGTATTTAAAAAACTCAAGTGATCATCATTTATAAATCGGTTGGTTGAAGTAATCATACCACCAATAAGCGTATTATTATCATTCATATCTTTCTGAACCCGTCCAATAAAATAGTTTGTCATTGGCTCAACTGTTTCTGTACTTTTTACGCCGTTTCTCGATATATCTGCTTTTTCTTCGGCTGCAAGACTTTCAATAATTCCAATTGACAATCCGTCTTTTGTTTTTCCTGTTAATTTTAAAGCACCCAAAATGGTTGTATTATCAGGTATATCAGCATATTCATTGTTGTCAGAATCAACATCAGGGTAATAATGAGGAGTCCTACCAATTCGTCTCGAATAAAAAAGATTGTCAAGGGCAAAAGAGTTTCCTCCACTTGATATTTGAAAATTTGTAATATTTCTTCCTTCTATGAAAAAAGGCCTCTTTTCTTCGAAATAGGATTCAAAAGCTGAAAGGTTTACCTCTGATGGATCAGCTTCTACTTGACCAAAGTCTGGATTAATTGAAAAATCAAGTGTAAAGTCATTCGTAATTCCAATTTTGCCATCTAATCCAATTCCATAACCTAACTCATTTCCTTTCGAAAAAGGATTATCAGAATCTTTGGTGTAGGATTCAACTTTAGCAAGAACATAAGGCGATACCTCAAATTGTTTTTTGGGTTTAATTCCCTTAATACCATGCAACTCACCAAAATTATGAACCCAACCTGAAGCTTCTTTTGGAACATGCTGCCATGTAGATCTTTCTTGTGATCTGTAAAACCTTCGGTTCACCTGAA
>JAIFLC010000160.1 GCA_020049295.1 Bacteroidota bacterium | reverse complement strand
GAAGGAGGGAATTACTTGTGTGAAATTTTATGTTTTATTTAAGTTTAACATTCATTTCGTCTTCAATGATAATATCAGCTATTTTGTTTGAAAATAAAATTGCCCCATTACTATTTAAATGATGAATATCAGCAAAGTATTTTGAATTAGCCAAAAATAGTGAGTCCTGAGAATAGTCAATGTATTTGACTTTATATCTTTGAGCAATTTCTATTGCTTTTTTATCAGCTACATCTATATATTCCATCTTAAAGAAATTAGGTGAAATCACAATATATAACTTTATTTTAGCATCAATGCATGTTTGGATAAAAGACTCAAACTTTTTAATTTTTATTGTGTCCAGTTCATTAAGGATTGGGGTTGTTATCGTTTCGATTGGTTCATCCCAAACTCTGGATAAAGGAAGGTAACCTTTAATATCTTTGTTCCTATCTTTAAAATGTTCGGAATTGCCTGCAAAAATTGCAAATAGCAACGAATTGTATGGATATACTTTAGAAATCATTTTCAAATTCTCATAAGGGCTTCTAAGTTCTATAATTTCATCCATTTCGGGATGTTTATCGTAATATGGTAAAAGCATTGATAATCTATCGTAGCCATCTGGTTTAATAGCCAATTCTCTTCTGATATCAAGAATGATAATTTTGGGAGTATATCTTTTTAATATTGCATTTAAAAGAGCATAATGATAGAGAATAGAAGTTCCATCGCGTCCGACATTGTAGTAGGATAAGTTCAACCTCTCTTCAAATACATCAGGATAGTATTGATGATTTGCTGTTGATGCACCAAATATTAGGACATCAGCTGTAGTTTCGTTAATAGAATAATTAGTGCGGGCGAGAAACCCGGATTGTTGCTTAAAATAAAAATACTTCAGGAGACTACCAACACCAAAGTCAAATATGGCTAGTATTAATAAAAATATAACTATTTTAAAAAGAAAGGATAGTTGCATCTTCTCAACTAAAGCCTTGATTACTATTCCCTTCATAAAAAAACGATATTAAAAAGCAAAGTAAATAAATTGTCCACCATCAAAAACGCCAGCTACGAGAATATAGATTAATAGTAAAGCATAAGCTATATGTTTAAGTATCCATCGCTTTTCTACAATCAATGCATCTCCAAATACTTTATACTCTTTCCTGAGATCAGCCAACATCATAATTGAGATTCCAATTATGATGAACAAAATTGTTGATGGTTGGTCGATAAACAATTTGCCTGGTGAAGTTTGGATGACTTTCAGAATCCGATTTGCTCCGGAAAATGTTGTTGTGCGGAAAACAACCAATGAAAAAGTAAAAAACAGAAAGGTCAATAGAATGCTGATATTATTGTAAATATATCCGGGAATTTTTCTGGAAATTTTCTTTCTGCTGTTTTTTGTAAACAAATCATAAATAAGTGCTGTCGCTTGAAGAATCCCAAATAGCACAAAATTCCAGGTTGCACCGTGCCAGACGCCTATTACAATAAAACTTATCAGCAAGGCATAAACAACTCCTATATTTCCCCAATCCCTGCGCTTGAAAATAATTGGATTAAAAACATAATCATTTACCCATGATGACAGGGATATGTGCCAGCGACGCCAGAAATCAGAAACATTTTTAGCAAAAAGCGGACGTTTAAAATTGTCCATTAAATTGATTCCAAATAATTTTGCGCTCCCAAGAGCAATATCTGTATATCCAGAGAAATCAGCATAAACCTGAAATGGATACAAAAATGTAGCAAAATAAAACGTTGTGCTGTTATGGTGTTGCAGATTTGAATACACTGCATCTACATACAATGAAATACGATCAGCAACCACAATTTTTTTGAAAAGTCCCCATGCAATAAGCCTACAGCCTTCAACTATGTTTTCTTTTTTAAAAATGTGATCAGATGCAAGTTGGGGTAATAAGTTTTTCGCTCGTTCAATAGGTCCGACAAGCAACTTTGGAAAAAACAGCGTAAATAAACTGAATCTGAAAAAGTCTCTTTCTACTTTAAGTGTTCCCCGATAAACATCCAAAATATAACCAATAGTTTGGAAAATATAATAAGAAAGACCTAATGGCAAAATAACTTCTGAAAGCAGAAAGTTATTTTTGAAGAAGTTGGTATTTGAAACAAATGAGATATTATCAATTAAAAAATTCCAATATTTAAAATAAACCAGAATGCCTAAATTAATAAACATACTGAGATACAAATATCTGTTTTTTAGTTTTTTATCACTTGATTCACTTAATTTTATGCCTAAGAAATAATTGGAAATAATAATTGAAATAATGATTAATGCATACGAAAGTTTCACATACATGTAGAAAAAGAGACTTGCGGCAATGAGCAAATAATTTCGATATTTTACAGGTACAATGTAAAATACTGCAAGCGTTATTATTAAAAAAATAAAATAAATAATTGATGTGGAAATCATGATCTAAAAAAATAATTTAATTATATACAATTGATCTATTATAAAGAGCAAAGAAATTAAACAGAACCTGGATTTTTTAACATCAATTTAGCCAAGCTTTGATTTAACACCCCTGCACAAATCTCCAATATTTTCGAAATTAAGCAGATCGTTAAGTTCAAAGCGAATTTTAAAATGCTTTTCTACAGCAGTAATAACTTGAATATGATTTAATGAATCCCAGGCGTCAATTTCATTGGTATCACTCTTTTCGGTTAATACAATATTTTCATCATTAAATAATTCGATAAAAATAGTATTTATTTGTTTCATTATATCGTTTAATTCCATTTTTAATATTTTTTTAATGAGATGTTTTATTCTGAAAATTCAGATGTTTCCGAAGTTAATTTTAACTAATAATTAAAATCAGGCTAATTATTTTTTTTTGATTTTTCTTTCATTACCAATTTTATAAACATTAAATTCCCAAAGAGATATCGGTGCCAAAGGCGACCAGGTTCTTTAATTAACCGATACGACCATTCCATTCCAATGTTTTGCATCCATAGGGGCGCTCGCTTTATTGAGCCTGAAAGTATATCAAAAAAGCCTCCTACTCCAAGTATATACTTTACCTTTAACTGCTTCCTGTACTTTTCAACAAAGAACTCCTTTAGTGGTGATGGCATTCCAAGAAATAAAATATCTGAACCAGCATTATTTATCATTTGAACGATGGATTCTTCATCTTGTTTCTGGAAATATCCATTTCTGAATCCTGAAATTCGAAGTTTGGGATGTTTTAAGTTGATATTCTGAACAGCTGATCCCAAATTATCTTCTGATGCTCCAAATAGAAACAAACTGTAATTATTTTTTTCAGCCAATTCCATTATGTCCATTGCTAGATCAGGACAAGCAACTCTTTCCGGTACTTTAAAGCCCAGGAACCGCAAGGCCCAAACCATTGACATGCCATCGATATTAATCAGGTCTGCATTGTTATATGCAATTTCTAAATCTGTGCTGTTTTTTAATTCAACAATTGAAGCTGCATTCACACCACTTTGAACCAATTGAGAATTGTTTTTAATATTTTCATTAATAAGCTGAATGAAATCACTTTTACATACAGGGTGGATTTTAATATTAAAGGCATGTATTTCATTCATATTAATATACTTGTAGTATTTTGTGGTAGGCAAAAATCGAATTTTCTTTTAGTCTTTATGCTGTGAAGCAGCTTGTTTTTTGTACAGATTAGTTCTGTTTCGGTGTAATGTGTCTAAAGTTTGAGTTGTATAATTTAATATGAATATTCAATTCATCTTCATTCTCAAATCTACTTCGAACCTTTTTTGCAGGAACACCCGCATAGATCGAAAAAGGTTCTACATTTTTTGTAACAACAGAGCCTGCAGCAATTATACTCCCCTGCCCTATTCTAATTCCAGCCAGAAGTATGGAGCCATATCCTATCCAAACATCATCTTCAATAATAATTTTTTCATCCAATCCTTTCCAATTATAGTCATTATCCCTGATCTTGCTTGCAAGCCGTATAGGAACTCCAATTTGTTGATAATTATGATCATACCGTCCAATTAATGCCACGCGGTTAGCCATAATCACATGGTCTCCAATTTCAGCATCACACTCAATTTGTGAAAATTTACCGATATAAAAATTATCCCCGATGCTGATATTGTGTTTTGCCCACATATAAACCATACGTCCTATATACGGATTTTTACCAAACCGGAATCTCCTCCATTTATAGTGGATGAGGAAAAGGAACCTTAATTTACGAATTAACTGTTTCATACTAAATTCCAGTGATTTAATATATCTTCTTTTAGTCTGTTAGCTGAAAATGCTTTCACGTTTTCATTGAAAATTGGTCTATTGATTTCTGATGCTTTGATCATTCCTTTTGCAAATAATACGGGATTGTGTTCATCAATTACATAACCATTCGAGCCTTCAATAATTATTTCTTTTGCGGAACTAAAATTTGTAACACATGCAGGGATTCCGCAAGCAATTGCTTCGATAAGTGAAGTGGACCATCCTTCTTTAAATGATCCCATTATAAACAGATCTGCAGCATTCAAATATTCAGCAATTTCAGTAGCATCCTTCTTGCCTGTTAATAGTACCTTTTTTGATAAATCTTTTTCTTCAATATATTCTTTTATTTTTGTTTCATCTTCTCCTTCACCTATAAAATACAGTAAGCTTTCAGGTATTTGATTATTGTAGATTACAAAACTATCAATCATAAATTTCCATCCTTTCAACGAAGCTAATCTTCCAACAGTAATTATAACATTAACAGATTCAGGGATGCAGAGCTTAGCCCGTAGTCCATTGTTATCTAATTGTCTGAAAATATCAGTATTAATACGAGAGGGAAATTTTACCACGGAATCTCTTGAAATACTTCCATTACTTCGCTGGATCATTTCTAGAATGGCATCCTCGTCGCCTGAAGCCAGGATAATCTTAACCTTTTGTAAACATTTGAAAAATTTCTGCTCGAAAAATTGTGCTGCATGGTGCGCATACCAGTATTTTGAAATTGCCAGGGGATTTTCTAAACCAGCAAAGCAATAGCAGATATTTTTTATTCCAAAACGATTTATTGCCTGAAGTATTTCCTGCCTTTGAATAAAGGCATTTGGAATAGTCTTTTTAAGTATTAATTTTTGATAATATTTTATTAAAAAAAATGAA
>JAIFLC010000158.1 GCA_020049295.1 Bacteroidota bacterium | reverse complement strand
AGGAATTTTATGATTCGTATATTTTTCGCGATTATTGGACCATTTGTGGGTTGGTACAACGATAAATTCAGTTTACAATCAGCACTTCTGATCTCGGGATTACTTTTTCTTGTGCTTGCATTATTAACTTTAACAATGCAATTAAAGAAAGGTAATAATCAATTAAATAAAATCTCTGTTTAGTTTGAAGTACTTGCTGCAGTTGCTGCAACAACTGCCGATGTAGAAGCAATAATTACCGCAGCTTGTATTTCCTTAATTGTTTGACTTACTGCTTCACCGATTTCCAAATCTTTTGTTAAAACTTTTAGTCTTTCGTTTGCTTTTTTGTGATCTTTCTTATCAGGAAATAAAATTCGGGTAAGTTTACAACTATGTATTAAACTCAGTAAAAGAACACTTTCAAGGTCAGCTTTCTTAAAGTTTATAACTATATCAACAAGTTTTGTTTTTAATTGAGCCATATCGGTATAATCAACGATCGGATAATAGGTAAATGTAAAAATCCAAAGAAATTTCTTTTTCTGAATTGCAATTATCTTTCTGTTAATTAAATCATTAAGAATCTGTTTTTTATAGAAACTTGATTTTGAACCTAATTTATTAACCCAGTATTTAACACTTCTGAGTTTCTTAGATTTTTTAAATAATTCTATGGCGTCTTCAAGGATTTTATCTTCAGTTACTTTTTTAAAATCATAAATAAGTTTTTTATTCTCAAATCTTATTACTTCGGACTCCGAAAGCTGAAACAAAATAGCTCCGGCAAGGCCATAATTAAGAGCTAATGAATCAACTAAAAACTTACCTTTTATTTTATCAAGCGAAAAAAGTAAAAATTGCTCATATAATTTTAAATCCATCTCAACTTAATTTTAGTTAAAAGTACAAAATAGTGAACTAAAAGGCAATTTGTAAGATTTTTTTATTTTTTCTGCAAACGTTTTAAATAATACACCTGTTATTTTTTTCCCTGATTTGATCACATATCTGTTATTAAATCCTTGATTATTATTGTGATTTATTAAAAATTTATTCATTATTTAGTGAGCCAAATAAACCAAATCTTAAAATAAATCAATGAAACTATCTGTAAGAGATGTAATGCGATGTGTAGGGTGTCAGAGCTGTATGTTTGCCTGCTCTCGACGAAGCGGAAATGCGGGATTATCGAATAGTAGTATTGGAATTAAATCAACCGGAGGTATTTCGCGCGGTTATACTGTAATTGTATGCCGTTCATGCGAAAATCCTCCATGTGCAGCAGTTTGTCCAACCAATGCACTTGTGCCAAAAGAAGGAGGTGGTGTTCGGTTAAACTCATCAAAATGTATCGGATGCGGATTGTGTAAAGATGCATGTGTAATTGAAGCAGTATTTTGGAACGAAGAACAAAACAAACCGGTTATTTGCGTTCAATGTGGATATTGCGTTGATTATTGCCCTTACGAAGTGCTCGAACTTAAAAAAGACAAGAAAGGAGTTACACATGATGCCCAATGATAGTTTATCGAAGGTTTTATATATCGATCTTACATTAAAGAAATTCGAAACAAAAGACCGACAAGATTTATTTGAAAAATATCTTGGAGGTACAGGTGTTGCCACGCAATTATTACTCGAAGAATGTCACGAAGGAATGGATCCTCTTTCGCCTGAAGCACCCATTATTTTTGCCGTTGGTCCGTTAACAGGAGTATTTCCATTAGCCTCAAAAACATGTGCCATGTTTAAATCACCGCATACAGGCGATTTAGGCGAAAGCCATGCTGGTGGCCGCAGTGCAATAGCAATTCGCATGGCAGGTTATGGAGCTATTGTAATTAAAGGTGCCAGCGAAATACCTATCTATTTAACTATTCATGGAAATAAGATTCATTTTAAAAACGCAACTACACTTTGGGGAATGAAAGATGGCTCAATTCCTGCTCGAGTTATGAGACAGCAGGAAAAAGCCGAAGGATTGCGTGCTATTTTCCGAATTGGAACTGCTGGAGAAAACCTGGTTACCTATTCAAATGTAACCACAGAAACATACCGTCATTTTGGACGTTTAGGACTAGGTGCTGTATTTGGAAGTAAAAAACTTAAAGGAATAGTAATATCTGGTAAAAAGGCAATTGAAGTAAATGATAAAAAAGCCTATAGAGGTTTATATGATCAGATTTATAAAGCAGCTACCGAATCACCAGTAATGAAAAAATATCATGATGTAGGTACAGCAATAAATATAAAAGTACTGAATTCAATTCATGCATTACCAGTTAAAAACCTGCAGCAAAGCTCGTCCGAATCTATCGAAAATATATCAGGCGAATCCATTGCACAGCATCACCTTGCTCGTCGGTTAGCATGCGCACACTGTCCTGTTGCATGTATACATCTTGCATTTTTGCGCGAGCCATATGATGATGATCCATATTTTTATAAAACATCACCTGTTTGTTACGATTTTGAGTTGATTTATTCACTCGGAACAATGGTTGGTATTAATGATCCAACAAATCTATTAAAGCTTATTGATATTGTTGAGCAAACCGGTGTTGACGCCATGAGTATGGGTGTTATTTTAGCTTGGATGACTGAAATGTTTGAACGAAAAATGATTTCTGTTAATGATCTTGATGGCATTGAATTAAAATGGGGCGATGCAGATGCATTTATAGAGATTGTTAAGAAAATAGTTCATCCAACTACTGAATTTCTTAAAGCTTGTGGAAAAGGTGTTGATTATGCTGCCGTGCATTATGGAGGAAAAGAATTTGCAATGCGATTTGGAAAAAATGAAATGCCCGGTTATCATACCGGACCTGCAGGTTATCTCGGATTTATTTTAGGAGCTCGTCATAGTCATTTAGATAATGCTGGATATTCAATTGATCAGAAAGAATTAATAAAGATCGACTTAACACCGCAACAAGTGGTTGATAAATTGCTCGAAGAAGAAGCTATTCGCCAAATTTTATCGAGTATTGCAGTATGTTTCTTTGCACGTGGAATTTATGATTTAAAACTTGTAAGTGATGCTGTTAAATTACTTGGTTTTGATTTAACAGATAATGATCTTATGGAAATGGGTAAGAAAATTCATTTGAACAAATATAAGTTTAAAATGCGCGAAGGATTCAGATTTGAAAAACTTGATATTCCTGAGCGCATTTATCAGACTACTGATCCAACCGGAAAAATTACGAAAGAATTTATTCAGGGAGGTATTAATTATGCCAAGAGTCTGATAGACTAACTAAAAAATAGAAACGTTACACTCAAAACGACTTAAAAGGTCATTGCGAGTGATCCCGATTGCTATCGGGAGAACGAAACAATCTATAGATATTCAGCAACTTTAGATTGCTTCACTTCGCCTGCCAGCCATGCCTTATCGGCAGGTAAACCGGCAGGCTGGTTCGCAATGACCAAAATTACTGTTTTGAGACAACCTCTTTCTTTAAAGTTTCCCTTCAAAAAACAGCTCTTCGTTCAATTTTGTTATTTGATCCTGGGCATATTGATAATAGTCTTTATTTACAATTACTTTCGCCTTTTTAACTTTTTTGTAATAATCGATTGCAGTTTTTTTATCATTCAATCTATCGGCATAAATCGAGGCTATATCGATTATTAGTTTATCCTGCTGAAAACGAATCCATAATATATCCTGAACTTCTAAATCAATAGCCAAATTAAATGCTTCGATAGATTTCTGAAAATCATTTAATGCATAATAACTCCTTCCCTTTTTCTCATTAAGCAGAAATAAAGAAATATAGTCTGGTTTAACGAGCTCGAGTGCTTTATTATAATAAATAATACTTGAATCAATTGGACCAAGTTTTGAATATATATCGCCTAAATGTTGAAAAACCTGAACATCATTTAAAAGCAATTCGGCTAAGCGGAGATAGTATTTTGCTTCAACATATTCATCAATAAAAAAATGGCATTCTCCAAGACTTTTAACAACATATTCGTTTTCCGGACTCAATTTAAAAGCTTTTTCAAATACTGGAATAGCCTGATAATTATGATTCTGCATAACATGAGTTTCGCCTTTCTTAATATATAAATTGATATTTTCAGGATCAAATCGAATGGCATTTTCTATTGTTTCAATTGCAAGATCAAATTTTTCCAAAGATGTATAAACTAAGGTTAAGTATTCATATGCTTTAATGTCCAAACTATCGAGTTTAATTGCTTGAGTTAACCATTTAATTGAACTTTTACTATCTCTTAATTTAATACTGCAAAAGCCCAGATTTCTAGCAAAGAAACCATTCAATGTGTCACTTTCATAAAGGTTTTGGTAAATACGATATGCTTTATCGAACTTTTTATCTTTAATATATTGATTTGCAACTGCAATACCTGCATTTATATTTAAAGAATCTCGCTCGAGAACCTTTTCCCATATTATAATTGCCTCTGCATCTTTGTCACGCTTCATTAAAATAACAGCATATTCTGAAAGATAGCTATTATTATCCTTATCAATTGCGATTGCTTTTTGAATGCTATTAAGTGATTCAGAATATTTATATAATTGTTTGTAAATAATTGATCGCTGGTAATGCAAATTAGCATCATTAGAATCACTTTTAATAAGTTCTTCACTTACTTTCAACGCCTTTTCATATTGACTGGTAATTAAATAATACTGAAGATCGTTCTGAAGGTTTTGAGAGAAAACAACATTAGTTGTTATTACAATAATCAGAATACAAAAGTAATTTTTAAGCATTTTTTAATTTTTATGGGTTAATTAAATTGTTAAACGGTATTTCTTTGTTTTAATTTCTTTTCTAAAAAATAAAAATACTAAATATTTTATATCTTCATTTTCGCTTCATCATACCACTTTAGATTTGTCCTCAGAAAGTCATAATAGATTTTTAAGTTTAACTAAAATGGAGGATAAGATCATGAAAACGTTTTTAACAATTGTATTAATCTTTGCAATTAGCTTTGCAGGATTTGCTCAAGAAGAAGTAAAAGAGCAAAAACAAGAACAAACAAAAACCCAAGTTAAGGAACAAACTAAAGCTCAAAATCAGGAGCAGGTAAAAACTGAAACTCAGGTAAAAGAACAGACCCAACGGTACTGGTGACCAAGCTAAAACCCAAACCAGAGAACAAGTTCGTAAAGAAGATGGTACTGGTGACCAAGTAAAAAATCAAAAGCAAATGAAAAAAGAGCAAAAATCGAACTCAAAACAAATGAAAAAACAAAATAAAGGAACTAATAAAAAGGGCTCAGGAAAATAATACTAAGCAAATTTTTTTAATCCCTACATAAAAATATGTAGGGATTTTTTTATTTTTACTGAAATAAACCTTTTCTTCATCTTCGCTTCATTTTTGGGTCATAACTTTGTAGCATGAAATTATATAAATAATTAAACGGAGGATTTAACCATGAAACGATCAATTCTAATTGTTGCAGTTTTATTACTATCTCATTCTGTTTTTGCACAGGAAGAAAAAAAGGAACAAACACAACAGCAAACGCAAACTCAGTTAAAGGAACAAAATAAAGAGCAGGTAAAAACCAATACTGAGGTAAAGGAACAAAACCAAACTCAGGCACGAGAACAGGTTCGTAAAGAAGATGGTACAGGAGATCAAGTTAGAACACAAAACAGAGATCAATTACACACTGAAAAGCAAACTCAACAAGCTACAAAGACTGGTCCTGAAAACAAACAGAACCAAAAACAGGTTAAAAAAGCTCAAAAAGAACAATCTAAAGTACAAAAACAAAATTCAAAGCAAATGTCAAAGCGCAACCAGGGCGCAGTAACAAAAAGGAGAAACAGAGGTGACAGATAGGTAATTTAAAAAATCAATATTCAAATAAAAAACTTAAACGCATTACCCATCCAACCATGAAAACAAAAAGTATTTTAATAATGCTGGCAGTAATTCAGCTTATCTCAACACACCTATATAGCCAAAATAATAAAGATAATAATGTAATTGACACCCTAGAAGAAAATACAAGCTCATTAATGCTAAATATGAGCTATACAAATAATAACCTTGAGTATCTATCGGGAACAACAGAAAACCTACCAACGATTTTTGCGAACATTACCTACTTTAATAAATGGGGAATATATACAGGTATTGATTATTCGAAATCGTTTGGTGATACAATAGATTGTAATGAATATAGCTTGCAAGCAGGATATCAAAAATATTTTAGCAATGGCTTTGATATTGATTTGAGCTATAGCTGGCATTCATATAAAGGCGACTCACTTCTCGAAGGCATAGACTTTGATCATTCTATTGATGCTCTAATGGGATATGAAATTAGTAAATTCTATATTTCAGCAGATGGTTCCTATAAAATAGGAAAAACTAATAATTTTTTCGCTGAATTAAGTTTATCAAGGTTTATTGAAATACAAAATATTTTATCAAATCAAGATATCATAATGATTAATCCTAGTATAGCCATATCGTTTGGAACTGATTATTGGTTATACGAGAATATGACAACTTCAGAAAAGCAATCAACATTTTCAGACTTAGAAAGTCTGGGTTATTCATACCAAAACTTTTCATACGAAGGATTCAATTTTTATATACCCGTAACCTATGGCATTAAGAATATATATTTAACTGCCTCATGGATGTATAAAATACCAAGTAACAAGTATGATTATTTTTGGGAAAACCAATCTAGTTTTATGTTTTCTTTAACCTATTTCTTAAATTTTGATAAAAAATCAAATAAGAAATAATCTAGATTTATTCTTCATCTGAATTATCCTGAATTTAAATTATATCATTCCTACACTGAGGTTTTTGTGGATCAAGACGAAAGATTGAGGATTTGATTCATTAGGCATAAATTTTAGCAAATCTGTGAAAGAAAAAACAACATTTCTCACGTCTCTTGAAGAATCTTTAAAAGCTTAAAATATTAAATTTTATGTTTTTACAACTTTTTTGGCTTGATCCAAAAAAGTATCAAAAAAGATCAAGACAAAACGATACTTCCACGTTCTTTGTGATAAGCAAACAATTCCTGACAAAGTAAGCAAGCTCCTTTGTCGGAATTCTAATGCTTATCGCATTCACGCTACCTCATGGCTCGTCGTTTTGTCATGCCAGCGCTCAATAATCCGCATCTGATAAATTTGTGTTAAAAATCAGGTAAAACATGTGCGGGTAGGTCCGCTAAGCAACACTCAGTCTCGAAATACAAACCTTATTTATTAATATATTATTACCATCGAGACGACTTGTGTTGCGCATGATAGCAGGTTTTACTATGATTTTAACAAATTTATCAGTGGCGGTGACTTTTTTTGGTTCTTTTTTGTGTGGCTGACAAAAAAGAACAATAAATTCTGGAGTTAATTATTTCCTGATTAAAAGACTAAAATAGATCAATTAAAAACAGATGATTCCGTTTTTTTTCCGAATTGCCTGAATTTGGAACTAAACCAGGTAATAATTATCTAAGCAAAGAAATTTTCTTAGAAGTATTTATCACAAAAGAAAAATCGTTTTTTCCTCCTCAACTTTTCAACTTGATCAGTTTTTGTTTCATACAAAAACCTTTTTTATTTTAATTTATCATTTTCTGATACTAAAATTTATAAATAAAATATACAAAAAAAGATAGTATAAGCCTCATTTATAGCTTACTTACAAAATTCTACTAAAAATTAATTTAAAAAAAAACTCATTTTTCATTTCTTCATTTTCACTTCATCTTGACAAAGTAGATTTGTATCAGAATAATAATAGAAGGGTTATTCAAACTGATCAGGAACTAATATTTAATTAATAACACTAAAAACAAAAACTATGAAAACAAATCTTTTAAAAAGCATGCTAATTGCAGCAATGGTATTAAGTATGAATGTTTTTTTCACATCGTGTGATGAAGAAACAAACACACCAGAAGAATCATTTGATACAGTAGTAGACGAATCGTATTCAGCAGATGTATATGATGAGCTCGAAGATATTGGTGATGAAGCCATGAGTTATACTGAGGAAAACGAAGCTAAAACATTAACAACTGATTCTAAAATACAATTGTACAACTACTACAGATTAAGTCCTTGTGCAACAATAACTAGTGTAATCTTAAATGATACTATAAAAATTACTATTGATTTTGGTGATACAAATTGCCTGTGTAATGATGGTCGTGAGCGTCGTGGAAAAATCTATATAAATCATTATGGTTATTATTGGGATGGTGATGTTGAAATTGAGTACTCATTCGACAATTATTTCGTTGATGATAACCAATTAACCGGAATAAGAAATGTACATCGTTACAGAAATGAAAATCAGTATCGCCAGAGTGATATTATTGTAAATGGAGAAATAATTCTTGCGGATGGCGCCGGAACAATTAGCTGGGATGCAGAACATACAAGAATTGTAACTGCCGGATCGGATACAAGAGAAAAGTACGATGATGTAATTGAAATTACCGGTTCATCAAACGGTACAATGGCCGATGGATCAACATTTGCAGCCGAAATTACAACACCTTTAGTAAAAACAAACCAAGCTGGTTGTTTCAGATGGCCTGTTTCAGGTGTAAGAGAAATAACAATAAACGAAACTACATTAATAATTATCGATTATGGTGATGGAACCTGCGATAATCTTGCTGAAATTACCAAAGATGGCGTAACAAAAACCATTGAGTTGAATCGTCGTCGAAACAGGTAATGTGTTTAGAGTCGGCTGCCCTTAAGTGGGCAGCTTTTTAAACGTTTAATATAAATAAACAGATTAATTTTTAAGGTTGGTGTTTAATTTTCCTGGAAAGTAATTATTCTTTCCAGGATTATGTTCAAAAAAACTTTAACACTATGGAACTTATTCAAAAAAAATTAAGAACGTTTTATTTAAATTTATTCAGGAAAAAGCATTATACCATTTATAAACAAATTGCTCAACAAACACTTGACATAAATAAAAAATATGCAGTTATTCGGAAAGATGGCAATATTATTGTACAATTTTACTTTATAAATGAGGCCAAAAAGTTTTCCGAACAACTTAATTTAAGCTATAAAGCAAATGGATTACGGGCTAAATCAAGTATAATTAATTTGAATGAATATATTAATAGTAAAAAGGAGTTTTACATTGTCCAATAATTTTTTTAAATTTCAACAGTATTATTAAGCAGGAGGTTGTTATGAAGCGTGTAGTTGTATTATTACTATTTATGTTTATTGCCATATTTACTTATGGGCAAACTGATGTAACCAAAAAAATCGATGAAAGAAAGCACAAACGCAAAAAAAGAAAACTAAGCAGGTAGCAAGAAAAGCAAAAGCTATCCGCAGAAAGAAAAATGGTTGATATCTGTTTTTATGACTCTAAACATAAATAAAAATTATCTTCCTTTTCTTAGGAAATTGGCATTGTACATAGTTTTAATTCTTGCTATAGAAAGTTCTACTTATGGGCAGGAAAATAATTCAGATACAATTCCTGATACTGAAGAATCCGACTCCTCAGAAAACGAGTTAGATTATAACTACTTGAATTTTGACTTAACCTATACCAACAATAAAATAAACTCCAGACGTCAGGAAACAAAGCATGTCCCAGGTTTTCTTGGTGGAATTTCATTTAATCATAAAATTGGTTTATATGCTGATATTTCAACAATTAATTATTCCGAAGCATCCATTCAAACCTACGATTATGATTTTATGTTGGGATTCCAAAAAGACTTTTTAAAATATTTTGACATAAATCTTTATTATGATTATCATGGTTTTAAAGGTGATACATTATATCAGGGCATTGTATATACCCATTCTGGTGGTTTATCATTGGGTTTAACATTAAAATCATTGTATTTTTTTGCTGATGGATATTTTTATTCAGGAAAAACCGATAATTATTTTCTTGATTTTGGCATTTCTGCTATTGAACAATTTGATGAGATTTTTACAAAGAACGATTATATTTTATTACAACCTACATTTTCTGCCTCATACGGAACGGATTACTGGTTATATGAAAACATGGGGCCCTATATAAAAAGGGCTGTATTTATTTTCTTAAAAAGCAGGGGGTTTGAAACAGAAACATTCGAATACCAGGGTATTGATATTATGCTACCGGTGAGTTATGGAATTGGCGATCTTTCGTTAATGTTTGCCTGGATGTATTACATTCCTTCTGATAAATTCAAGGTCATAGGTTGGACAGAACAATCAGGTTTTATGGTTTCACTTTCGTATACATTAAATTTTAAATAAGCTAAAGATGAGAATACTGATAGTAGAAGACGAAAAAGGACTTGCTCGTGAAATAAAACAATTTCTCGAAAAAGAACAGTTTAATTGCGATCTGGCTTTTACTGGTAACGAAGCATCAGAGATGGTTGCTGTTAATCCTTATGATTTTATTCTACTCGATATCGGATTACCTGATTATAATGGACTTGATTTAATAAAAGAAGCAAAAAAAATACAATCAGAAGCCTACTTTATTGTAATTACGGCAAGAGGCGAACTGCAGGATAAAATAAAAGGATTCGACCTTGGCGCCGATGATTATTTGCCAAAACCATTTTCGTTACT
>JAIFLC010000142.1 GCA_020049295.1 Bacteroidota bacterium | reverse complement strand
ATAGTAGCAGGATTTGTGATAGGATTGTAAGTACCTATACTTTCAATAAATCTACCATCTCGTGGCGCCCTGCTATCTGCGATAACAATGTGATAATAAGGAGTTCTTTTACGTCCTCTTCTTGTTAATCGAATCTTTACAGGCATACTCTTTTTGTTTTTAAATTAAACCTACTTTTTAAAAATTGTGCGGCAAAGATACGACATTATTTCTTTTTTAAAAGTTTTTCTTCTTTTTTATCCTATCAATTTCAGATCATTAGCAATAGCTTCTAACTAATTGTAAATATGAACTATTTAAAGCAATTCATATTTTTTAATTAGTTATTAACATTAAAAGTAAAATAATATTGATTTGATTAATTTTAAAAACCGAAAAATCACAATTCGAAAATTTACATAAATTCAGAAAATCAGGAGCTTACAAATGATATCGTTTACTCATTTACATGTTCACACACAATACTCAATTCTCGACGGGGCATCTGATGTTCCTGCTCTAGTTAAGAAAGCCAAAGAAGATGGTATGCCAGCAGTCTGTATTACAGACCATGGAAACATGTTCGGAGTAAAACACTTTTATAACGAAGCAAAAAAACAAGGAATAAAACCAATAATCGGTTGCGAGATTTATATTGCCAGCGGAAGTCGTTTTGAAAAAACGGGCAAAGAGGATCGAAGTGGTAATCATTTAATCTTATTGGCAAAAAATAAAACCGGTTATGAAAATCTTTCAAAAATTGTTTCTTATGCCTGGATCGAAGGATTTTATTATACTCCAAGAATAGACTGGGATTTATTACGTAAATATCATGAGGGAATAATAGCCTGTTCTGCCTGTCTTGGAGGGGAAGTTCCTCAGGCAATTATGGAAAAAGGTGAAGCAGCTGGCGAAGCAAAAGCATTAGAATATAAAGAGCTTTTTGGTGATGATTTTTATCTCGAATTGCAGCGACACAAATCAGGTGATCCTAAAAAAGACGAGGAGGTTTATAAGTATCAAGTAAAAGTAAACGAGGTTTTAAAACGTATAGCTCAAAAGCATGCTATTAAATTAATTGCAACGAATGATGTGCATTTCATTAATGCCGAAGATGCCGATGCTCACGATCGTTTAATCTGTTTAAATACGGGCAAAGATCTTGATGATCCATCGAGAATGACTTATACTAAACAGGAATATTTTAAGACTCAAGAGGAAATGAATGAGTTATTTGCTGATATTCCTGAATCGCTTGAGAATACAAACGAAATTGTTGGCAAAATTGAAGATTATGAATTGGAAAGACATCCAATTATGCCTGAATTTGATTTACCAGAAGGATTTCAGAATGAAGATGAATATCTTAAACATTTGACTTACGAAGGAGCTAAAAAACGTTATCCCGAAATTACAGATGAAATTCGTGAAAGAATAGATTTTGAGTTATCTGTTATACAAAAGATGGGGTTTCCAGGATACTTTCTTATTGTTCAGGATTTTTTAAATGCTGCACGCGAAATGGATGTTTCCGTAGGTCCGGGTCGTGGTTCAGCTGCCGGTTCGGTTGTGGCATACTGTAACCGTATTACAGATATTGATCCATTGAAATACAACCTACTGTTTGAGAGGTTTCTTAATCCCGACCGTATTTCAATGCCTGATATCGATATCGATTTCGATGAAGATGGCCGAGAGAAAGTAATTGAATGGGTAGTAAAAAAATACGGCGAGAAAAGAGTTGCTCAGATTATTACTTTTGGTACCATGGCCGCTAAAATGGCTATTCGAGATGTTGCACGAGTTGAAAAACTACCTCTTAGCGAATCAGATCGGCTTGCAAAACTAGTTCCTGAACGACCAGGAATTACTCTTAAAAAGGCTTACGAAGAAGTTCCTGAACTTAAAAAAGCAAAAAATTCAGAAAATAGTCTTATTGTTAAAACATTAAAATATGCTGAAACTCTTGAGGGATCAGTAAGACATACAGGATTGCATGCTTGTGGAATCATTATCAGTCGAAATGATCTTGTCGAACATATCCCAGTTTGTACCTCAAAAGACTCCAAATTATTGGTTACTCAGTTCGAAGGTAGCCATGTCGAATCGGTTGGTATGCTTAAGATGGATTTTCTTGGATTAAAAACCCTTTCTATAATTAAGGATGCAACTGAAGTTATCAAGGAATCAAAAGGCGTTGATATTGAAATCGATAAACTTCCTCTTGATGATGAAAAAACGTTCGAACTATATAGTCATGGTGAAACTACGGGACTATTTCAGTTTGAGTCGGCCGGAATGAAAAAATATCTTAAGACCTTAAAACCAAACCGGTTCGAAGATCTGATAGCCATGAATGCTTTGTATCGTCCGGGACCCATGGAGTATATCCCATCTTTTGTTAATAGAAAACATGGTAAAGATCCTATAAACTATGACCTTCCAGAGATGGAAGAGTTTCTGAAAGATACTTATGGAATTACAGTTTATCAGGAGCAGGTGATGTTACTTTCACAAAAACTGGCCGGATTCACTAAAGGTGAAGCTGATTCTCTACGTAAAGCAATGGGTAAGAAAAAACGCGATTTGATGGATCAGCTTAAAACAAAATTTTTAGCTGGTTGCCAGGAGAAAAGTCATGATTTAAAGATCGTAAATAAGATTTGGAACGACTGGGAATCATTTGCTGAATATGCTTTTAACAAATCGCATTCTACATGCTATGCATATGTTTCTTATCAGACAGCATATCTTAAAGCGCATTTCCCTGCTGAATATATGGCTGCAGTGCTCAGTCGAAATTTTACCGATATTAAGAAAATCACCATTTTTATGGATGAATGTCGCAGAATGGGAATTTCGGTATTAGGGCCAGATGTAAATGAAAGCAAACTCAAATTTACAGTTAACACTAAAGGAGATATACGATTTGGATTAGGTGCTATAAAAGGTGTTGGAGAAAACGCAGTAATAAAAATTGTAGAGGAAAGAAAGGAAAATGGTAATTTTAAAAATATTTACGATTTTATTGAGCGCATTAATTTAAGCCATGTAAATAAGAAGACAATCGAAGCTCTTGCCACAGCTGGAGCATTTGATAACCTGGACACTATTGCCAGGGGACAGTATTTTACTTTAGATGCAAAAGAATCATCATTTATAGAGAATCTAATAAAGTACGGCAACACCTATCAAACAGATAAAAATACCCAACAAATTTCATTGTTCGGAGGAAAAGATACCATCGAAATTTCGAAACCTTTGATACCAACAATAAACGAATGGCAAAAACTAGAAACATTAAACCGCGAAAAAGAAATAATTGGCGTTTACCTTTCAGCACATCCTCTGGATGATTTTAAACTCGAAATTGATAATTTTAGCAATGTAAGCTTATCTGAACTAAGTGAATTAGGACATTTACGAGGCAAGGAGCTTACTATTGCAGGTATAGTTACGGAAGTAAAGCACGGTACATCAAAAAATGGCAATCCATATGGATTTTTAACAATACAAGATTATACTGACTCTTATCGTTTTGCATTGTTCGGAAAAGATTACCAGGATTTGAGAAAGTACTGCTATATGGACTATCCCTTATTAATTAAAGGAAATATTCTACCAAAACCCTATAAGGATGAAGAACTGGAGTTTAAGATAAAATCGATTATGATGCTTGGTGAAGTGAAAAATAATCTGGTTAGAAGTATTTCTATTTCGATATCAATTCAAAATATAAATCCAGACCTGATATCTGAAATAAAAGAGATAGCTTTAAAAAACAAAGGCAAAGCACAGCTAAAATTTAAAATTGTTGATCCAGAAGAAAATATAAGTGTCAATTTGTTTTCCAGAACCGAGAAAATAGATATTTCCAATGAACTTATTACTTTTCTAAATAAAAAATTGGATGTTCATTATTCGGTAAATTAAACAATTTATGGCTAAATTTGTATTTATAAACCAATAACAGACATATTAATTTTAAACATAAAACTCTTAATATCATGACAATAGAAGTTAACGACTCGAATTTCGAACAAGTAGTATTAAAATCGGATAAACCAGTATTGGTAGATTTTTGGGCAGAATGGTGTGGACCATGCCGAATGATAGGACCACTTGTTGAAGAATTATCAGAAGATTATAATGGAAAAGCTGTTTTTGTTAAGGTTGATGTTGACAGCAGCCCCGGTGTTGCATCCAAGTTCGGAATTCGAAATATTCCAACAATTTTATTTTTCAAAAATGGCGAAGTAGTTGACAAACAGGTTGGTGCAGTTCCAAAAAGCAACTTAGAGGCAAAATTAACACCCCTATTATAAAAAATCATGTTTTAATTGATTGAGCACGAAACACTAATTTCGTGCTCTTTTTTATTTTTAGTATTTAACAAATCGCGATTATTTATTACCTTAATAGTCTGAAAATATTAAAATACAATATGGAATATTCCAATTTAAAAATAAAAGATTGGGCTGCCGAAGACAGACCAAGAGAAAAGTTATTAAAGAAAGGCTTATCTTCTCTTTCGGATGCTGAATTAATTGCTCTATTAATTGGTTCAGGAACACGAAATGAATCGGCAGTAGAACTGGCAAAAAAAGTATTAAAAAATGCAAATAACAACTTAAACGAACTAGGAAAACTCGAAATAAAAGATTTGCAAAAGAATAAAGGAATTGGTGAAGCCAAAGCAATAACTATTACTGCAGCTCTTGAACTAGGCCGACGAAGAAAACTTGGTAATATTATTGATAAACAAAAAATTTCTTCTAGTACCGATGTATTTGAGCTTTTTCAACCCCTGCTTGGTGATTTACCTTATGAAGAATTTTGGATACTATTATTAAACAGATCAAATAAAATTATTGACCGATTCAAAATCAGCCAGGGTGGCATTTCGGGTACTGTAATTGATTCGCGGTTAATCCTCAAAACGGCAATTGAAAAACTGGCTTCTTCTATTATTTTATGTCATAATCATCCATCAGGAAACAAAATGCCCAGCGAAGCGGATGATTCAATAACTAAAAAACTTATTGATGGAGGAAAATTATTCGATATTAGCGTGCTTGATCATATTATTATAGCTGATACACTGTTCTTTAGCTATGCAGATGAAGGAAAACTATGATATTTTTACCGAAACTTCTTATACATTGGAAATAAAATATCTTCATAATGACGAAATAAATTTTGTGCGATGGGACAATTGTATAAATACTGCTTTTAACGGAAACATCTTTGCTTATTCGTGGTATTTAAATATCCTTTGTGATAATTGGTGCGGATTGATTTTAGGAGATTACAAATATGTTATGCCCTTAATTCATACTACATTTTTTAAAAAAGATATCCTTACAACACCTATTCTTGGAGAAAAACTAGGTGTTTTTACCAATGAAATACTTACAGAGGAAATTGTCAATCTCTTTTTCGAAGCCATACCATCCAATTATACTTTCATAAAAACAATGTTGAATAAGTATAATACTATTTCAAATACTAATTTTGAGATTAAACAAAAGAAAATATTTGAAATGGATTTAATGCAATCCTACTCCCTTATATCTCAAAAATATACAAATGCATTCCAAAAAGATATTCAGGTTGCCAAATCAAAAAAAATAACTATAATTAATGGATTATCGCCAAACGATTTAATAAATCTATCTAATAAAAAGGGCTCCCGATCAATACCAAATCTGAATGCTGATAATATTAGTCGATTGAGAATGATTATTGCTTTTTCAATCCGTTATAATTTGGGAGAGATTTATGGGGCATATAATGCTGAAAACAGTTTATGTGCTGCGGTATTTTTTATTAAATCAAAAAATAAGATATATTTATTGTTTAATACAGAAGATAAAACAGCTGATTTTTCGAAAGCAATGTCAATATTAATTGATCGATTTATTGAAAACCATAGTGAAAAAAATTTAACTTTGAATCTGGATAATTTGGTTGTTAAGGATGCGCTTCATTTTTTCCAAGGAGTTGGAGTAACCGAATATAGAATAAAAACAGCATTTAGAAATCAATTGCCCCTTATATATAAACTATTTTTAAAATAACTTACTATGCTGCATATTCTTTCACAACAGAATTCGTTGCTAAATCAGTTTATTGCTGAACTAAGAGATGAAAATATTCAGAAAGACAGTATGCGTTTCAGACGAAACATGGAGCGTATCGGTGAGATTATGGCATATGAAATTAGCAAAACACTTCATTATAAAACAACAGAAATAACTACACCACTTGGAATATCGAAGATGAGCCTCCCTCAAGGTCCATTAGTAAATGCAACAATTCTTAGGGCAGGTTTGCCATTTCATCAGGGTATTTTAAATTATTTTGATAAAGCAGAGAATGCTTTTATATCAGCACATCGGAAGTATCATAAAGATGGATCTTTTACTATTCAGCTTGAGCATATCTCGAGTCCATCGATCGAAGATAAAATTCTAATTCTTTCTGATCCCATGCTCGCTTCCGGAGCTTCGATGGAGATAGCTTACAAAGCTATTGTTGAAAGAGGCAAACCAGTACATACACATATTGTAACAATAATCGCAAGCAATCAGGGAATTAACTACGTTAAAAAGCATCTTCAAATGAAGAATATTACGATTTGGGCTGGAGATATTGACGATGAGCTTACTGTTAAATCGTATATCGTGCCTGGCTTAGGCGATGCCGGGGATTTAGCCTACGGAAATAAAATGTAATTCAAAAATAGATAACCGTGGCATGGATTTATCTTATTATTGCGGGACTATTTGAAGTTTCATGGGCTATTGGATTAAAATATACTGAAGGCTGGACCAAACTAATTCCGAGCATATCAACAGCATTTGCTATGATCGCCAGCTTTTATTTCCTTTCCTTATCACTTAAAACATTACCAATAGGAACCGCTTATGCTGCATGGACTGGTATTGGGATAATTGGAACCACTATTTTGGGAATGATTCTTTTTAAAGAATCCTCAGATATTATTCGAATAATTTGTATTCTTTTGATATTTATAGGAATTGTTGGACTTAAGGTTTTTAGCGGGAAATAAAATAATTCTGAAATGTCAGATTTAAAAAACCTCTTATCTGAGTTCAGTTATCTGAATAAATAAACGATCGATTGATCGTTGCACTTGCTCAGTAAATCCAAAATTGATTTATTAAATACCGGATGATTTAACATCGGATCAATCTCAGCTAATGGAACCAGCGTAAATTTTCTTTTATGTAATTGAGGATGTGGAATAATCAATTGTGGCAAATTTATTATCTCATCATTATAAAAAAGAATATCAATATCAATTGTTCGGGATTCGTAATTTACAGATTGTTTTACTCGACCCAATTCTTTTTCAATAACCTTAATCTTTTCAAGTATTTCAATTGGTTTTAATTGAGTTTCGACAATCAATGTTTGATTTAAAAAGGCTTTATCAGAATCAAAACCCCAAGGTGCACTTTCATATATATTAGATTCTTTTTTAATTTCACCTATCGATATTCGAATATAATTCCTTGCTTTTGCCAGCATTAAAACCCTGTCAGATAAATTACTTCCTAATAAAAGAACCACTTTATTCATGATAAAAGAGTAAAATCAGAAATTAAATTTGAAAACAAGCATCCAAATTAGACAATATTTAATAAATTAGCCTTCTGGCTTTAAAATTAATGTTTAATTAAATAAAAAAATAATATGAAAGGTTTTTTTAAGTATTTACTTGCCTCCATTTTAGGCGTTATCATTGCAATGTTCCTATTCTTCTTTATCGTAATGGGGATAATCGGAGCAGCAGTTTCGAAACAAGATCAAACAGTTAAAATTGAAAAAAACACAATTTTACATGTTACACTTGACCAGACCATTACTGACCGTAGTAATAAAAATCCTATGGAAAGTTTTGATTTTAGCACCTTTAAACCTACAACACAGTTAGGATTAAATGATATTCTTGAGAATATTAAAAAAGCTAAAATCGATGAAAACATTGCAGGAATTTATTTGGATTTGGATATTATTCCAGCTGGCATTGCAACCATTGAAGAAATCCGAAATGCACTTCTTGATTTTAAAACATCAGGTAAATTTATTATAAGTTATGCCGATTCGTATACTCAAGCAACTTATTATATTGCAAGTGTTTCTGATAAAGTGTATTTAAATCCAGAAGGAATGTTATTATTTGTTGGTTTGCGAGCAGAAATGTTATTCTTCAAAGAAGCATTAGAAAAACTAGGTATTGAAATGCAGATTATTCGTCATGGTAAATTTAAAAGTGCAATGGAGCCTTTCATGTACACAAAAATGAGTGACGAAAATCGTGAACAGACTATGACTTATATGGGAGCTATCTGGAATAAAATGCTTACTGGTATTTCTGAATCACGAAATATTTCTGTCGATGATTTAAACAAGATTGCCAATAATTTATCACTCAAAAATGCGGAAGCAGCAGTTGAATATAAATTTATTGATGGATTAAAATATAAAGATGAAATCCTGAATGAGTTAATGAGTTTAACTGAGGCTAAAGATATTGAAAAGATTAAATCAATTGAATTGGGAAAATATACAAAAGTTCCTAAAAAAGACCGAAAAGCACTTGAAAAAGATAAAATTGCTGTTGTATATGCCAGCGGTAATGTGATTATGGGAGAAGGTGCTGAAGGAACTATAGGTTCAGATCGAATTTCAAAAGCAATTAGAGAAGCCCGAAAAGATTCATCAGTAAAAGCAATCGTATTCAGAGTAAATTCAGGTGGTGGAAGTGCACTTGCTTCTGAAGTAATATGGAGAGAAGTAAAACTTGCACAAGAAGTTAAACCGGTAATTGCTTCGTTAGGTGATGTTGCAGCATCTGGTGGTTATTACATCGTTTGTCCTGCACAAACCATTGTTGCCAGTCCAAACACCATTACCGGATCAATAGGTGTATTTGGTGCATTGCCAAATGGTAAAGAACTTATGAATAAAAAGTTAGGAATACATATTGATGTGGCAAAAACAAATGAATATGCCGATATGGGCTCATTTTTCCGCCCTTTAACTGCTCAGGAAAGAGATATGATACAGTTTGAAATTGAAGAAATCTATCAAACCTTTATCACCCATGTAGCTGAAGGAAGAAAAATGACCAAAGAAAAAGTAGATGAGATTGGACAAGGTAGAGTTTGGAGTGGAGCTAATGCAATGGAAATAGGCTTGATTGACGAATTTGGAGGACTAGATAAAGCTATCGAAATTGCCGCTAAAGCTGCTAATCTTGAAAAGTATAGAGTTATAGACTTGCCAAAATTAAAAGATCCATTTCAACAGATCTTGGAGGATTTTACTGGAAATGCTAGAATTTCAATTCTGAAAAACGAATTGGGAGATGAATATGTATATTACGAAACACTTCAAAACATTAAATCAATGCAGGGAATTCAAGCTCGAATTCCTTTCGAAATAGAAATTTACTAATTCGTTTTAACCTCTTTAAACGGCCACATGTATAGTGGCCGTTTTTATTTTAACTTTTTATTCGTGTAAAAAAATAGTACTTTAGTAATCCCTTTTTGTATAAATAAGTTAGATAATGGAAACTCTTAGAAAAATCCTCTCCCCCATACTCTTTCCAATAAGTTTGATTTATGGTCTTATTATCTATATCAGAAACAGACTTTATGATAATCAGATTATTTTTAAAACCAGTGAATTTAAAATTCCGATTATAGCTATTGGAAATATTACCGTTGGAGGAACAGGAAAAACTCCTCATACTGAGTATCTTATTGATTTATTGAAAGAACATTTTAACGTTGCAACACTAAGCCGTGGATACAAAAGAAAAAGTAAGGGATTTGTTTTAGCAACAACCAATTCAACAACCTTCGAAATTGGTGACGAACCAAGGCAAATAAAACAAAAATTTCCGGAGACAATGGTTGCTGTTGATAATAACCGGGTAAATGGTATTAATGAATTATTAACAGAAAACCCTGATCTGGATGTAATCCTTCTTGATGATGCATTTCAGCACAGACAGGTAAAAGCAAATTTGTCGATCTTGCTTATCGATTATTCTAAGCCAATTAGTCGTGACTATCTTTTACCCTTTGGTAATCTTCGTGAGCAGGCATCAGAAATGAGGAGAGCAAATATTGTTATTATTACAAAAACACCAATTTCATTGCAACCAATTGATCGCAGAATTATATCAACTGAATTAAAGGCTTATCCATATCAAGATGTTTACTTTAGCACGTTCAATTATGGTAATCTCACCTCAGTTTTTAAGAAAGAACAAAAAGCTATTTCAATTCAAGAATTAAAAGGTTTTCAGGTTTTACTTGTTACCGGAATAGCCAATCCAAAACCCTTATTTGATTATTTAATTAGTCAGGATATAGAACAGGTTAAAACAATTGAGTTTCCTGATCACCATCAGTATAACCAAACAGATATTGAAATTATTGAAAACAAATTCAATGAATTATATACACCGAAAAAGATAATAATTACTACAGAGAAAGATGCAATGCGTTTGCAAATTTTTAGTAATATTGTTGATTATTTGAAAGAAAATTGGTTTTATCTGCCAATTAACGTGGTGTTTCAGAATGAGCAAACAGATAGATTTAACAAACAAATAATTGAGTATGTTAGAAAAAATAAATCACACAGTTTCCTTTATCCAAAGCAAAGTAAAATATACTCCTGAGGTAGGAATTATTTTAGGAACCGGTTTAGGTGGACTAGTAAACGATATTAAGATTGATGTTTCAATTGAATACAAAGATATTCCCGACTTCCCTGTATCAACAGTAGAAGGACATCATGGGCGATTAATTTTTGGTACACTTGGGGGGAAGAAAATAGTAGCTATGCAAGGACGATTTCATTATTACGAAGGTTATCCAATGACAACGGTTACATATCCGGTTCGTGTAATGAAATATTTAGGGATAAAAACATTGTTATTATCAAATGCCAGCGGTGGTGTTCACCCCGATTTTGAAATTGGCGATTTGATGATTATTAACGATCACATCAATCTTATTCCAAATCCTTTAATTGGAAAGCACAATCCAGAATTCGGTGCTCGTTTCCCGGACATGAGCGATGCTTATAGTCATGTGTTGATTGAAAAAGCACAAGAAATAGCAAAAAAACATAAGATAAAAACCCAAATAGGTTGCTATGTTGGAACAACTGGTCCTACTTTTGAAACACCTAAAGAATATCAGTATTTCAGAATTATTGGCGGGGATACTGTTGGCATGTCGACGGTTCCTGAAGTTATTGTGGCGCGACAAATGGGCATTCCTTGCTTTGCAATATCCATTATTACAGACTTGGGAGTACCTGGTAAAATTGTAAAAGTTACCCACGAAGAAGTTCAGGAAGTTGCTGCAAAAGCAGAAACTAAAATGACACTTATAATGGAAGAGCTAATATCTACACTTTAAAACAACTAAGTTTTCTCAAAATAACGATTATGATGGAAAGTCCAAGGACGTTTCCATGTATTTTGAGAAAACTTATTTTTTATGGAAAAACCAGGAAAATTTCAGCTAGGTAATGTATTGTTGATTTCGTTTACGCATTTTATACATGATGTGTATGCAGCTTTTCTTGCTCCTATTTTGCCTTTACTTATCGAAAAACTAAAAATAAACTATACTCTTGCCAGTTTACTCACTGTTTTTCAGCAAATTCCTTCGCTGCTAAATCCAATTATTGGAATCCTTGCCAGCAATATTAAAATAAGGTACCTGGTAATTATTGCTCCAGCCATAACAACTATTGCTATGAGTTTAATAGGATTAGCCCCAAACTATTTTGTATTGGCTACACTTTTATTTGTTATGGGATTAAGTAGTGCCTTGTTTCATGTTCCAACTCCTGTTCTTATTAAAAAATCTTCTGGAGAGCGAATTGGTAAAGGAATCAGTTTTTTTATGCTAGGAGGTGAAGCCGCAAGAACCCTGGGTCCGCTTATTATTGTTGGGGCTGTTTCTGTTTGGGGATTAACTGGAACATATAAACTCATTCCATTTGGACTAATTACCTCTATTATTCTGTATTGGCGCTTAAAAAACCTTAAGCTATCTGAAGAAATGAAAAGTGAAAATCCCTTAAAAGGGATAAGAAGCACTTTTCAAAGTCATATGAGATTTTTTTTACTCATAGGATTAATCATGCTTTTTCATGGTTTTATGAGAGCCAGTCTGGCAACCTTTCTTCCTACCTATTTTTCAGTTAAAGGAATGAGTCTTTGGTTTGGAGGAATTTCATTGTCGATTTATGAACTTGCGGGTGCTATTGGAATTTATCTTTCAGGAACATTCTCTGATAAAACTGGGCGAGTAAAAATGCTTGTTGGAATTGTTTGCCTTGCTCCTATCTTTATGATTCTTTTTCTTTTCTCTAATCAAACCCTAATTTTCCCCTCTTTAGCATTACTTGGGTTTTTCTTGCTATCGGTAACACCAGTTATACTTGCCATGGTAATGGATATCGACTCGAAACACTCTGTTTTTTTAAGTAGTATTTTTATGTTTATATCCTTTGTTTCGGCATCGTTTACAGCCTTGTTTGTTGGAGTAATGAGCGATTGGGTTGGTCTTATTAATACCTATAAAATTTCAGCAGCAATTGCATTTCTGGCAATACCAGTTGTTTTTATATTAAGAAAGCATTTTAAATCAATAAAATAAGTTTTCAGAGCCACTAACAAAGACATCAAGATACACAAAAAAACTAAAACTTTTCAGCTATCACAATTGACTTTCGGTATTTCTTAACATTTCCTTTTAAATCAAAAAACTCAAAATAAATTACATAAATACCATTTGATAATTTTTGATTCTGATCATTTAATCCATCCCACGAAATTGTATTTTCTGTTCCTAATAATAGATTATTTGCTAGATAATTAACTAATCGTCCTCGCGAGTCATATACCTTAATATTAGCCACATATCCGGGATTATCAAATAATAGCTGAATATCCACAACATCCTCAAAGCCATCATTGTCGGGAGAAAAAACTTCTGGAGTAATTTTAATCTGATTATCAGATTCTGCTAACTCTTTGTACTGAGAATTTTCGTAGGCTGGTGTAGCAAAACCAATGAGTTCGGATGCTGAATGCCAGTTCGATTTATCATCCGTGGAACGATCTGGATTAATCCTCTCGAGAGAAACGCCATCAGTACTCGTAAGAAGTGCAAAGTGCATATCTTGATCATATTCCATGTTATCAATTATTGTTTCATTTTGATCAATCAATATAGCTCTGCCAGCATCATCATTATAGGAAGGGAGACTCGGTATTGCCAAAAAATCACGTTCGTTTGATGTATAATAATGTTGTCGAACAATTGCCGGATTCTCAGTTATTACTAAATAATCACCAGGAAAAACCAAATGCCCTTCATCAATAACAGGTTTTATCGAAGAATAATCTCCTAATATATTATCATAAGCAGCAATTCGTAAATCTTTAAGATCAATGGTTTTTTGCGATCGGTTATACAATTCGATAAAATCATAACCACCAGAACGAGGATTGAACAATATTTCATTAACAATCAAATCATTAAACTCAGGACTTACAGGTATTGCAAATCGGGCCGAATTATAACCTCCAATTTCATTTCCAGAGCAATCAGTTACTCCATATAATATTTCGAGATTATAGATTGTATTTTCATTGAAAGAAAGATCAAAACGAAGCATCAACGAAAGATATTCAGGTGATATCAATGTAATCGAATCAGGTGATCCAATTCCATTATCTACAAAATAGTTTGTAAGATTTAAAGTCGAAATACTGTCAATTGTTTCGTTAAAAAATAATCGAATGGTATTATTGTTAATTACCGTTATTTTTATCAATTCGGGAGCATTTAGATCTGGATTGCTAGCCAGAACAGAATTTTGCTGTCCGGGAGTTCCTCCATTTGAATTTGTAGAGGCAATCCAGTTATTTTCTCCACCACAAGGGTTTTCAGGATCTATTTGCTCTAACGACCATCCTCCATCAGCTTTTAAGCTGTTTTTATACCAGGTATCTTTATACAAAACTGACGAAATAATACATTCCTCTTTGCTTTTTAATGTTACGACCTGACCAGAGTTTGATAATGCAGGAAAACCAGAAACTATTGTAACATTTCCATAATCTTTTAAATATGGATAAGCAGCTTCAGCACATAGTATTAAATATGAGTGGGGTTCAAAAGTATATGATGGAAGTATTCTATTTGTTGTTCCTGCAATTATCGACCAACCCGATAAGCTAATATTGAAATCTGTTTTATTGTAAATCTCAACATATTCATAAGCAGGTAAATATACTGCAGGATCCGGGTCTGCCATTATTTCGTTTATCACAATATCATAAGGCTGAGCAATATAGTACGAAAAATCGACTGACTGGGATCCAAGAACATTATTACACTCATCTTTAATTCCACTCACTGTCAGAACTAAATTCGAAGATTGAGGAAATGGATTAATAAATAATAATTCTGCCTGCCTTAAATCATTACTTAAAAATAATGAGAATGGGTTACCTATAGATCCGTTGACAGAATAATTCGTTTTTATAATTGCAGATGATGAATCAACTGCTTCACTGAATGTTATTCGAAGCTGGGTTGAAGAAATAACTACAATACTTTCCACATAAGGCGCAATAGAATCTACATATAAGGCATAAACCGAATTAATTATTCCCGGTGTACCTCCATTTGGGCTTACAGATGCTTTCCAATTTGTAATCTGTGAACAAGAATTTAACGGATCGATTCTTTCTATAGACCAGCCTCCATCTATTTTTGAATTGTCGTTATACCAATCAGGAGTAAAAGAAACTTTTGAAATTATTAAACTGTCTGGGCTTAATAAATTAATTGTAGTTCCTGTGTTTGTAATTGTTGGAAACGAATTAACCCCGAGAGTTGCCCCATAAAATCCTAAATCGGCTGTGGCTGCTGGTGAACATAATATTAAATACGACTCAGACTCAAGAATATATGCTGGTATCGCCCTTATTGTTGTACCCATTTGTATTTTCCAATCAGTAATATCAATTGCAAAGGGTGTTGTATTAAAGATCTCTACATATTCGAAATTTGGCAAATTTACCTCAGGAGAAGGATCGGCCATTATTTCATTTATTACAATATCATTTACCTCAGGAATATAATAAAGAAAAGATAACTCTGCATTAAGCATAGAATCAAGGTTCCTATCGGCCACATCCTCAACTTCCAATATATAATATGTTTTATTTACGAAATTATCCGCAAATTTTAATCTTACTACAGATGAATCACCCGAAGAAATGGTAACCATTTCAGGATTTTCTACTCCGTTGCTTAAAAAATAATTGCCTATGTTTTTACCGCTAACGGTATCCACATTGCGTGAAAAACCAATTTCGAGTAAGTTCGAATCAATTACATTTAATGATACTGGTTTAATGTATTCGTAGGTAAAACTTAAGCTTGTATCAGCAATAATATTGTTTTTTAGGTCAATAACATTTTGAATTGAAATTGAATATTCCTGCTGATTAATAAACTTCTCATCAAACAACAACCTTACATTTTTTCTGGTTAGCGTATCAAAAATTAATGAATCAGGATTACCAACTCCAGCATTAACAAAGTAATTCAGTTTGTTAATTAACGATAAAGAGTCCATTTTTTCACTAAAATCAAATTCTATAATCCTTGATGATTCTACAGATAAATCATTAACTCTTGGCTTTATTGTATCAATAATTTCTTTACCGAAATATATTTCATCTATCCATAATTTTAAGTCCTGTGTTGATGAATATTTATAAAATATCCCAAAGTATTTGGCAGAAGTATACGTTAGATCTGAACCAGATCCAATTATTGCTAAGTTTTCAAAATCTCCTTCTTTATTAAACCGGATTTCCCAATTTCCATTTGTTAGCCTTACGATTTCGATTGCAGGAGCGAACGTTGTTCCTACAATAAGCTCCCAGTTAATGGTCGTGCTTGTAATAATTGTGGCTGCACCATTGGTAATACTTAAAAGCTTCAAAAGATCATCAGAACCTGTAAAATTAACAGAAAGTGCATATCCATTAACAACACCACCCGGGATCATCTGATTTGCAGTAGTATCTGATGCAAGAAATACAGTCCAATTATTGGATGATGAAGGAGTATAAGAATATCTCAATCTAAAACGCCAGCTTACATTTTGCGTAGTTAAATCAATAGCAGGAAGTAAGCATGAAATTTGGTCATTACCTGCCAGTGTATTATCGAAAACATGTTTAAGTGAATAATTTCCATTTATTGGAGATATTATTGATGCCTCCCAATGCCCTTCTGTGCTTTGAGTCCACAAACTTATATCACCACTCTCAAAATTTTCTGTTAATTGACCAAAGACAATTGAAGGAAAAATAAAAAATAGAAATAGTAACCTTTTAATCATGTAGATATGGATTAAATATTTATTTTTGAAAGATACAAAATGATTTTGAGAATGATTATTGAACCCCAAATTTTAAACTAGTTTAAAAATGAAAATTGCAGTTGTTGGTGCCACAGGATTAGTTGGAAATGTAATGTTACAGGTTTTGTCTGAACGTAAATTCCCATTTACTGAAATATTAGCCGTAGCCTCAGAAAAATCGATCGGTAAAAAAATTGATTTTAATGGAGAAAAAATCGAAGTAATTGGAATGAAACAAGCTATTTCATTAAAACCCGATATTGCTCTTTTTTCGGCGGGTGGATCTACATCATTGCAATGGGCTCCTGAATTTGCTAAAGCTGGAACAACGGTAATTGACAATTCATCGGCATGGAGAATGCACGAAAACATAAAACTGGTTGTACCTGAAGTAAACGCCCAAGTGCTAACAAAAAACGATAAAATAATTGCTAATCCAAACTGTTCGACAATACAGATGGTTGTTGCGCTAGCTCCTTTACATAAAAAATATAACATTAAACGAGTGGTTGTTTCTACATATCAGTCGGTAACAGGTACTGGAGTTAAAGCTGTTCAGCAACTCGAAAACGAACGCAAAGGAATAAAAGGCGAAATGGCTTATCCACATCCTATAGATTTAAATTGTTTTCCGCATGGAGGCTCATTCGAGGACAATGGATACACTACAGAAGAAACCAAACTGGTAAACGAAACCCGTAAAATAATTGGCGATCAGAGCATACAGATTACTGCTACAGTTGTTCGCATTCCGGTTAAAGGAGGCCACTCCGAAGCTGTAAATATTGAGTTTGAAAAAGATTTTGACCTTGATGAAGTAAAAAAACTTTTAGCTGCATCACCAGGAATAACGGTACAAGATGACTCGTCAAAAAACCTCTACCCAATGCCCCAATATGCACATGGCAAAGATGATGTTTTTGTGGGCCGTATTCGCCGCGACTTTTCACAACCTAAAAGTTTAAATATGTGGATTGTTTCTGATAATCTGCGTAAAGGAGCTGCTACCAATGCGGTTCAGATTGCTGAGTATTTAGTTAAAAACAAACTAATTTAGCATTGTCTTTATATTAAAAGGGTAATTATAGGAAAGGTGCAAAAATTTAAAGGATGAAAACACTTATTAAAATAATCCTACTTGTATTTATTTTTCAAAATTTAAGTGCTCAAAAAGCATCTAAAATTGATTTTGACTCAATTTATAGTATTATAAATAGAAAGGAATCT
>JAIFLC010000197.1 GCA_020049295.1 Bacteroidota bacterium | reverse complement strand
TCAGGACTACCTTTTCCATTAATGCGGGAATCAAAAACAGGGCGATGACTAACGAAACCGTCAGGTTGACAATGATGACCTGGGCAAATTCCATCAGGTTAATTTTTTGCTCGTCCTTCAGGAAAAAGATGACGCACATTGCGCCTATCGTTGAAAAGGTTGCTGCCAGAATAGCCAGAAATGCTTTACGGTTTCCCTGATGCCGAAAATGATCGATCATGATAATACTATTGTCGATCACCATTCCGAATGAAATGGTAATGCCCGCCAGTGTGTATAAATGAATTTCGATTCCCAAAAAGTAATAGAAGATGCAGGCAATCACTAAATTAGCAACAATGCTGATTGCGATCAGCAAAAGGTATTTGATCTGGCGACTGATCAGTAAAACAAAGCTTAACAGGATAAGCAGCGAAAAGATGGTACGCTCCCAGATTTTATTCAGTTCTTTATCAAGGTATTCTACCGAATCGCTGGCAAGCAAAATTGAATAACCCGAAGGAAGTTCGGCCATTAACAATTCGACCTGTTTCTTTATTTCCTTGGCTAAAAGTAGGTTGTTTACCTTGTCTTCAGGATAAATAATCAGGTTAATAGTATTTAGCCCATTGATTCTGAAATACGACGAAGCCTGCTGTTCTTTGTAGGTAATTGTTGCAATATCGCCAAGCAATATCATCCGATTTTTTACCTTCCTCACCGGGATAGATCGCCACAGTATGCTATCGGATAGGCTGTTGCTCAGGTAAATACCGGTAATTGTTTCTGAATTGAATGTTGAAACTGTCCCTTGCCCGAGAAAATCCTTACGGAAATAATCGGATATGCTTTGGACAAGGTTTTCGGAGCGGATGCCCAACCCCTGAATTTGTTCGCTGTTAAACCGGATTTCCCATTCGTAAGGTGTTGATCCGTAAACTTTAACACCATTAACTCCCTGAATAACCGATAGTTTTGGTACCAGATGATCTTCGGCGTATTTCTGAATAAAAAATGGACTAGCGCTGGCATTAAGTGTGTAGGTCAATATAGGGCTATCGTTTTGTCCGCTGGCGCTCATCGAAAGCTCAGGAAAAGAAACCTGCTCGGGCAATGTGCCATATATTTGCCTGATCAACGATGCGATCTCGAAACGGGCGGCATCCAGATTCACCGTCTTTTTGAACGATAAATCGATATAACCGTAGCCTTTCGACGATACCGACGAAACTTCTTTGATGCCTTTGACCCCACTAAACAATCCTTCCAATTTCGAAGTTACTTCCTGCTCAATCACCCGTGCAGAAGCATCTGGCCAACTGTAACTCACCGACAAACCCGGCAACGACCGCGACGGGGTAAGCTGCACATTGAGCAAGGGCATCACGCTTACCCCCACTATCATCAACAAAACGAAGATGATAAGGATAGAGAAGGAGGAGGGCTGGTATTTGGGGGTAGGATACAATGTGAAACTTAATTTATTGGGTTAAGGTTTTTAAGTTTAAGTTGATTTGCAAATATTTCACCTCTTTATTTTAGCATAAATTTGCTTATTCCGGTTTTTTATAGTTTTAACTAAAGATCATCAACTTGTTTTTCAAATCCTTCTACAACGAATATTTTCTTTATTCGACCTAAAATTCGTTTGCCTTAGTAATGGCTAAAGTATTTGATGATATATTTTAGCCATTACATATTAATTACTTTATTAATCTCTTCAACTTTTTTTCGTATTCAAAAATAACATCAGGAATCAAAACAGGATTGCCATATTGTATAATCTTATTTTCTTTGTTCACCATAAATGTTCGTAAATTCGAATTACGGGTAAAAAGATTATTTTGTCGCTCAAAATTAAAGTTATTATCCCAAAGAATAACTCCGGTAGCTTTAATTATAGGTTGAAGATTGCGCATAAAAAAAACCGAATCAGCTTTACTAACATTTAATATAAAAACCATGTAATCATCTTCAGGTAAAATACGATTAAAAGTACTATCGATATTGTTTAATTGGTTAATTATGCACTTCGGACAGCTACCATCAATAATCGATATTATTTTCGTCTTATCCTTAATTCGAAATAATAAGGAATCTATTTTTTGAAATTGGCTGCCCTTAAGTATTAAAAGACTTGTAGGAAAAGATATGGTTTTTGTTAATAAGGTATCAGAAGTAATGATATTACTAATGTTCTTATGTTGATATTTACATGATGTTAAAACGATTACTATAAAAGAAACCGATAGGCAAAATATAAAACTATTTTTCATGGTTAATCTAGTTCTAAATTAAAATACCCCAATGGATTTTCTCTATCCGCAAAATACGCGATAACTCTACTGTTCTCTTCATCTACACAAAAAAAAGTTAATTTTGACCCCGTTTCAATTGTTTCTTTATAATTTCCATCCTTATCAAAAATTAAGAATTTTGATGGAAGGTTGCCCTCTGGTCTTTCAAATTTATTAAAGATAATCCCTTCATCCCCAATATAAGATGCAATAATATTCTTTCCCATAACATTTACACCAAAAAAATACGATTTTTTGTTATTCTTATTGGTTAAACCATCTGGTCCATAAACATTATATTTAAGGTTTCCATCTAAATCACAAATGGTCACTAAATCGCAGTAACCATAACAATTCACATAGAAGTTGTTTTTTACTGATAGTGCAAATTGTGAATTTGATTTTTTACCAAAAGCTTCAGTGTGCTCATAACCATACATTTCTGTCATATTCGTGTTAAGGTTAAGTTTTGCCATAGCCATTTCGAAACTTGAATTACTGAGTACTCTTACTGCTTTGCCCAAAGCAATGCTATCGTTTAAAAAACCAAATCTTTCAATAAATAATTCGTTGCGCAAGTTCAATTTTTCAGTGGGTTTATACATCTTATTACTTAATACACTATCTAAAGGAAACTTCCACATAATCATTTTCCCATGGTCAGATACCCAAAACAACCTATTTTTAATATCAACCTGTATTCCACCCTGTCTGGCGACTTCTCCAGGCCCCTTTCCTATAATTCCCGTACTTTCGATATACTTAAATGTATTCTTGTTAAATAAATGTATTCCTTTATCACCGCTTGGTTTTATTTCAGCAATAATTAAGATTTCATCAATAATGTACAAAAAACAATTTCCAAAAAGGATCTCTGGTTTTATATCAACAATCTTATCACTAACAATTATAATTTTATCGCGGTGTTTCTGAAATTTCTCAGTTTTTGATCCACTATTGCTTTTGCAACCAATAATAAATAGCATAAGCAAACAGACGAATAAATAAACATACTTCATAGTTTTTAATTTAAATTATTATTTCTGTATAAGGGATGCCCACAATTTGCAAGCACCCCTAATTTATAGTTAGTTTTTATTAGGTATTAGCCTCTAATAGATATGCATACCAGAGGCCATTGGTGTAACAACCAGCGCCATTATTGGGACATTGAGATACTTTCTTCTCAACTGCCTTTGATGTCATAGCATTGAACATTGTTGCTGCGATAAACAAACATACTGTTACTCCGAGAAAAATTTTCTTTTTTATTTTTGTAATAATTAACATAAAACGTAAATTTTAAATAGTACAAGATTGTTTCAATTTGAAATAGAATTTTGTATACTATACCCATCATATTAGTTTAGAGATGTGGTCACAATTTGTGACCACATCTCTTCTAATTTGTTCTGATCAAGTTATTTATTATTACCTGCCTCCAGGTAACAACTATACCAACCATTGCAGTAACAACCAGGACCATTATCATAACATCCATTTGGACAATTTGGGTTTACTTTTACAACTGCCTGCGATGTTAAAGTGCTGAACATCGTTACTACGGTAAACAAACATGCCATTACTCCGAAAAAAATTTTCTTTTTCATTTTTGTTAATTTTAATGATAAAAACCAAGGTTAAAAAAACATAAGACCAGTTATTAATGTCACTAGTCTAGCTGGAATGCTTTCAATCACTTTATGATGATTACTTCCGCTAATTTATTTCTTTATCTTTGTCACCACACCTCACTTTCTTATTTTTAAAAGGTGCCGAACAGGAAGCGCTTAACTTTTGTGGGTTTAGCTTCCTGTTCTTTTCCTTTGGTTTATGCACTGATTATTTATTTTTAATTACCAATATGTACCAAAGTTAAAGTGGTAGAGTGCCATTTCATAGCACTCAGTAAATAATCTTTAGTAAAATCGAACTCATTTCCTAGATAGTATGTTTCTTTACTTTTAAGGTAGCCAATATTCGCACCTTTCATTCGTAGTTCATCGAGATAACGAAAGATTGTTCGTCTCGAAACACCTAATCTTCTTGCAAGATAATCAGCATGGCCTGTGTTTTCCTGTTTTAACAATTCAACCAGCCTCTCCATTTTCATTAAGTAATTTGAATAGCTCATGGTATTTTGTTGTTTTAATAATTTCAGCATTCGTTCCCAGTTATTAGGGTATCTTCCATCGAACTGCTGGGAATGGCGTATATCTCGAATAGAAATACACGGATGGTAATTGCGAGAAGAAAAGTAAAATCAGCCCCCCCCCGTTACCAACAAGCCAAATGCAAACCACCACAATCCTTGTACAGCAAAAAATGTAGCTATCGTAATCAGTAGGAAAATGTAATATTTTTGTTTCATTTGAGTCAATTTTTATCCTCTTCCGGATATTCCACTTCTCCCTTTATTTCCAAACTGAAGGGCGATTCCAGTCCGTTGTAAATCACTTCGACTGTTTTATGAAATACTCCCGGATAGGCCGCATCGTATTTAATGGTTATTTGCCCTCTTCTCCCCGGGTGGATCGGTTCTTTCGGCCATTCAGGAACAGTACATCCACAAGAGGTTTTTACGTCATTAATAATCAGCATGGTTTTTCCCGGATTAAAGAATTTAAATGAATAGGTAGCTTCATTTTTGTATGGAATTGTTCCGAAATCGTGCTTGTCCTTACTAAAGCTGACCGATGCATCATTGCGGATGACAGTGGCTGAACAGCCGCACAAAAGAACCAATAACAGGATGGAGGAATATTTATTCATAGATATTTAAGTTTTATGGTAAAAGGATTTGATACGTTTATGTATGATCTTTAAGACTTTCAAACTATTAACTGGTTTTGATTTTTTCAAGTAATAAAAGCACAACGGCACAAAATACAGACTGACAACCGTACCCAAAAGCATACTGCCGATCACAGCCAGCGCCAAAGGT
>JAIFLC010000165.1 GCA_020049295.1 Bacteroidota bacterium | reverse complement strand
TTTGGAGTGATCAGTTACTTTAGCATCATCAAATTAATGACGCTAATTTAAAAGATAAATAAAACCACTTAAATTGGCCCATGAAAAACCCTTTTTGAGAAACACCCTATTAACTAACCTCCTAAATTCCACACGGGAGGTTAGTTCTTTTTATGCCTCTACCATTTTATAACGTAAAAACCGGTGCTTTTTGAATGCTTTTAAGGGTATTGATTATTTGATTGCTGTATGCAAAATCAGTATTCTTGATTTCAATAATAATAGCCTCAATGGGTTTTGAGTTTTTAATAATTTGTTCTATAGTTTCTGGAGCAATAATTAAATCGTTTACCGCAATCACATTATTTTGGCCTAAATACCAATACTGCTCGTTCAGGTTTTTAGTTAGCTTTTTTTGTCCAGTCACTTGTGGCGATTCTGCGACAATAAATTCATCCGAATGTGATGAAAAGTTAAAATATGTTTGGTTGTTTTTACTATAAAAGTAAAATGTTGAAATACCCACCAATAATGCAATGGTTGCAGCAATACTCCATTGGGTAATTTGGAAGTTCTGCTGCCGGTGCTGTTTTTTAAATGCTTGTGTTGACTTAGAGGAAAAGCTAGTGACGTTAATAATTCCTGCTTTATTATACCCTTCAAGAGCTTCAGCACAAAAAGAACATTCCTTTACATGATTCTCAAAGGTGGTTTTAAAATTGGTATCCCCTGATTTCTTAATATACTGCTCAAATTCAGCAGCACTGGGGCATTTTTGGAATGCAGCTAATACTGTTTTCATAATCCTATTTTTTATACTGTTCCATAATAAGTTGCAGATTCCGTTTCCCATTTTGGATGTAGCTTTTCACTTTTTTTACTTCAAACCCTGTTTGGTCTGATATATACTGGTAACTTCTATCATCAATGTAAAACATCCGCACACATTGTTGCTGTTCAGGTTTTAATTGAGCCAATGCCAACTGGAGCAGTTCTATTCTTTTTTCATTTTCAAATAACAGATCCAATTGATGCTCCGATTCCATAAAATCTACAGAATAAATATTCTCATGAGTGTTTTCAAAAGCAACGGTTTGTGATGATGCTTTTATATATTTTAAACAATAATTGCGGGTAACCGTCAACAGCCAATGTTTAAAATCGTCAATCTGATATTTTTGCAATTGTTCAAATAAGCGACTGAAAAGTTCCAGCAAAGCATCTTCAGCAAGGTCAGGATGATGAAGGTACTTTAGTGCTACACCAAAAACAAGATGGTGGTACCGGTTAAAAAGCTCACCCACATAATTGGTGTTGTTGGTTTCTTTGTAAAGGGCAATCAGTTCAGAATCGGTTTTGTCTTGAGTTTTTTGATGATATGTGGAGTTAGTTAATCTCATGAAATTCAGTCGCTAATTTACTTGCTCATTTGAATGGTGAAAGATAAAAATTTATATACTGACTATCCAACAATTTCAAAAAGGAGTCAATAACTCATTATTTCCATAATGCTAACTTTATATGGTTAAATTAATTATTCCTGAAAGCGAACTTCTTGTGATTAACATTTATTAAAATAATAAATGGTGCAATGTGCGAAAAATGCAACTTATTGTAAAAGTTGTGTAAGGCTTATCCTAATTAATAGACTCACCTTTACAACTTAGTATTAATGCATTGCAACACTAAAAAAAATGACGATGAAAAACGAAAAATTTGAACAAGATATTGACAGCTGCAACAACCTAAGAAATGAAAATTTGGCACAGACTGATCAGAAGCTGAGTTCTAAAAAAAACAACAGGAAAGCTTTTTCTTATACATTGGCATTTGTGTTTTTTATAAGTTTTCTACTATTTTCAACAACGTCTTGCGTTGTTGTAAGCCCTAAGCATCATGATTCGGGTAAACATAAAGGATGGTTTAAAAGCTCGAAGCAGCCTCATAATACCTATATCTACAACGATTATCAAAAGGAAGATAAATCAAAAGGCAAGAAAAAAAAGCATTAGAAAACTATCATTACAATACCGCTTCATCTGACCAGTTAATTTCCACTTGTATCTGTTTTATTAATCTTATTTCTGCCGCATTAATTCCCAGAAGGAATGAAATGCTTGCGGTTATTAAGTTTAGGGTTATAGCTCCTTTTGTACCTTTTAGCGAATTAACTTTAGCTGACTACATTTTATGTGAGGTAATTTTAATACATTTATAAAGGGAATATAAAATAAGAAAAACAAATATAATTTTAATGGAAAAACTAAAATTTCCCATTCGATTTATCCTGATGCCAATGGCATTAATAGTATTCTTTTTTGCATTTTACCTTATTTATGAAGATATTAAAGAAAGAACCATTAATGAATTCAAAAATGAGCAATTAGTCTTGGCCAAAACGGCCTCTCAGGGGATTACTTCTTTCTTTGATGATTGCCAATCGGATGCCACTTTTTTATCACAGTTTACAGGCATTATTGATTTTTCAGATGAAAGTAAAGTGTTAATGGCAAATTATTATGAAAATCATAAAAATATAGTCGCCGCTATAACCAGAGTAAATGCCAAAGGAGTTATATTATATACCTATCCTTTTAATCAATCGGTTATTGGTAGTGATATTTCGTACCAGAAACATGTTCAACAAGTTATTGCAACTCAACAACCGGTATTAAGCGATGTGTTTTTGGCTGCGCAAGGTTATCTCGCTATAGCGATGCATGTTCCAATTTTTAAGGAAAAAGTATATGTCGGAAGCCTAGCTATTGTATTTCCGATTGATAAACTGGGGGAACTTTATCTTGGTAAAATAAAGGTAAGAGGAACTGGAAGTGCATGGCTATTAAGTGAAAATGGCATCGAATTGTTTTGCCCTATTAAAGGTCATACCGGAGAATATTATCAAACCATAACACAAAATGATGAGTCTGCTCTTGAATTGTTGAAAATAATAAAGTTAGAGCAAAGCGGAACAGCAAATAGCGCACATCAGGAATTGATTGTTAATGGAAAAAAACAGTTGGGTAAAATGTACGTTGCTTTTTATCGTGCACCGCTGATAAATACCTATTGGACAATTTTAATTTCCTGTCAGGAAAAGGATATATACAATGAACTTGCCCGATTTCGTAATCGGTTAATCATAATTTTCACTTTGTTGTTAACCATAGTTTTATTTTATTTTTATTCGTTGGTACAAGTGCGCAACGTATTAAAGGAAGAAACAAAAAGAAAAAAAGCTGAAAAAACATTGCTGGAGAGTGAAGAAAAATTCCGTAAAATATTTGAAGATTATTCTGCAATCAAATTATTGATTGATCCCAAGTCGGGTGAGATTTTAGATGCCAATAAAGCGGCCGCAAATTATTACGGCTGGAGTATTGAAGAATTGAAACGGATGAAAATTGGTGAAATCAATACCCTTGCATTTGAAGAAATTAAGACGAAAATTGCTGATGTATTGGCTGATAAAAATATTCAATTTGAATTTAAGCACCGGATTAAAGATGGTTCCATTCGGGATGTTGAAGTATTTAGCAGTAAAATTAAAATTGGAAATAAGGATGTGTTGCATTCCATTGTACACGACATAACTGAGCGCAAACTGGTTGAGGAGGCTTTACGTGAAAGCGAAAACCGCTTCCGAAAAGTTGTTGAGCAGGCAAATATTGCGATGGCTATCGTGAGCATGGATGGAGAAATTGAATTTATTAACCAAAAAGCTACAAAAGTTTTTGGATACCTACCAGAGGACATTCCAACTATGAACGATTGGTGGTTAAAAGCATACCCTGATGAGGAGTATCGCAATGAAGTTATTCCTGACTGGATGGGGCGTGTTCAATTGGCCATAACTGAAGGTGCTGAGATTATTGGGAAGGAGTTTTTGGTAACATGCAAAGATAGTGCAATTAAAACGGTTTATATTTCAGGGGTGCCGGTTACCAATAAAATACTGGTATTATTCGAGGATATTACTGAACGGAAAAAGGCAGAGATTGAATTAATAAAAGAAAAAGAACATGCCGAAGAAAGCGACCGCCTTAAGACGGCATTCCTGCAAAACATGAGCCATGAAATCAGAACACCCATGAACGCCATTATGGGTTTCTCCTCCTTATTGGTCGATAATTATAACAACAAACCTAAACTGGAACAATTCTCTGAAATTATTAACCAACGGTGCAACGATCTGCTTGAAATCATCAATGATATTCTTGATATATCTAAAATTGAATCCGGTCAATTGGCTGTTAATAAAGAAGAATGCGATCTTAATGAATTATTTTCTGAATTAACTGCTTTTTTTATTGAGCATCAAAAGCGCATCAATAAGCAGCAAATTACCTTAAATTTACAAGCTTTCTGCAACCCATCAGAGATTTTTATTGTTACCGATAAAGTTAAATTACGTCAAATATTCATCAACCTAATAGGCAATGCTTTTAAATTTACACTATCTGGAAAAATAGAAGGTGGTTGTAAGTTCGATGCAGATGGAAATCTAGTATTTTTTGTATCCGATACCGGTGTTGGTATCCCGCCCGATAAACAGGATTTTATTTTTGAACGTTTCTCCCAATTGCCTCAGAATAAAAAATTCGCCTATGGTGGAACTGGTCTGGGTTTGTCTATTGTAAAAGGGCTAGTGAGTTTACTAGGCGGCAAAATATGGCTTGAATCTGAAATCGTAAACTCGCCTTCTGACAAGCCAGGAGGAACTACTTTCTACTTTACATTCCCTTTGCAAATTGCTAAATCAACCTACCAGAATCAAGTTCCCTTGCATGAAACAAAAGAATATCTTTTTTCAGGTAAAACTATACTTGTGGTTGAAGATGATCCTTACAATTTGGCCTTAATTAAAGAAATTTTAGACAATACAGGGTTGAATAATATATATGCTGAAAATGGATATGAAGCAATTCAAATGGCAACATCCCAGCCGTTCGATTTGGTATTATTAGACATTCGCCTACCGGACATAAATGGGTATGAAGTGGCACGCCAGATAAAGGAACAAAATCCCAATATGAAAATTATTGCCCAAACGGCTTATGCAGGCCATGATGATAAACGAAAAGCATTTGATGCCGGTTGCAGCGATTATATAAGCAAACCATTAAAGCGATCGCAATTATTATCAATTATAAGCAAACATTTAACTAAAAAGTAACTTTCATCATTATTGATTCCTTTTCAAAACCACATCAATAGAAAACTCCTTATACTCAAATTAATATTACGCCTATTCCTAATAAAAAAGCCGAAAAGGTTTTGGGTAAAACTTGATCTTTTC
>JAIFLC010000123.1 GCA_020049295.1 Bacteroidota bacterium | reverse complement strand
TATCTTCGCCGCCATATACACAAATTGCATTCTGAGAAAGGATGTCTATAACCATCTTTTCCATTGCTTTAATATCAGCAGGAGTAGTGCTTAAAACTTCTTTTCTCTCAGCCTTTAGTTGTTCATGGGTTGTTTTAGTAAAATAATTATAAACACCAATAGAACCTCTTTGCGATGCAGTGGTTGGTCGGTCTAATCCTGAAATAGTGCCAATAATAAAACGAGTCATTTCATCATCTGCAGGATTAAAACCTTTAATAAACTCTGGAGTCGCATTATAATTTTCGATAGTTTCTTTTAAGTTAGGGTCTCTATACGAAGAAAAATAGGCTATCCCGGATGAAGTGAATCTGCATGATCCTCCATAAGCTCCTCCCATTACCCTAACTTTATTATGCAGATAGTCTCTTGAAAGGATCTGATTTAGAACTCGTACTTTTCCATTCCATTCGTAACCTAATTTCTTAAAGTCATATCCTTTGATTACATATTGAACTTTTGATGCAGACATAAGGCCCTCGTTCTTTAAGGTATACTCAAATTTCCAGTCGTTGAATTGTAGCTTGTTTGAGTTAAGTGTTGGTATAAAGGATTTAAGCTCTTTGGAGTAAGCAGTATAATTATCCTTTGAACAGGTTATTGATGCAATCATATTTTCTTTGGTAAACAGGATAGCTGCAACCTTTGTTAGGTTATCGATTATTTCATTATTTTTTGTTTCAATGTTTTTTGTTAAATCAGTAACAAAACGATAATAATCTAAACCATTCGTAAGCTCATTAAACATACCTTGCTTGCTGAAGTATGATTGCAGACGATTTATGGCATAACCATTTCCATTATTCTTAACATTGGATTCAACTCCTGCCTGATGGCGAGTTAACAGATCCTTTAATCTACTAGGATCATTTAAGGTTGTGTTTTTAAGAATTTCGGTTGTTAGTTCAAACAGTTGTTTGCTTTTTCCAACAGTAGCCTTTGATGAAACTACAAATTTTGGCAATAAGAATTCATCATTATTATTTTCTAAGTAAGATGTAAGATATGTACTGAATCCTCCGGTATGAATATTAAGCGCATTATCTAGTTCGCCAAATGTATAGTTTTGTGTATTTAATGATCCCAATAGTTCGGATAGTAAAGTTGCATAAGGGATTAGTTCCTGAGGAAGTACTCGCAGGTCAAAATACAAATTTGAATAAATAATATCATTTGTAAAGTCCTCATAATGCAAAACGGGAACATTTATTTCGGTTTTTTCTTTTAATGAATACCATTCGGTTTCTGTACTAATATCTTTTATCGAAAGCATAGGTATTGTTGCTAATGCTTCGGGTGAATCTCCTTCCTCCTGATAAGCCTTTAATGCCTTTGTTTCTTCAACCAATTGTTCAAGTTGCTCTTTGCTTAAACTCGCTTTATACTCTGCAAGTTCCTTTGTTGCTTGAGCTGCAATTTCTTTTTCTAGTCCAGGTTGGGGTTTTAAAACCATTAACAATGTGTTAGGATTTGAAATAAGTCGTTCTTTAACAATCTTTTCAAGCAACCCATTTTCGATGCCCTTTTTCACATTTGCCAATGTATTTTCAAATTCTAATCCAAGGATTGGGTTATTTGCAAAAAACATTGATTTCTGAGTTTTCATCGTGTAAGTAAACCCTTTTTGGGGATTATTATTTTCACGTAGATTAAATTCCATTCTGTTTATAATCCCTTCAATCATTTTTTTATCGAAACCTTCCTGACTAACCTTTTTCATCGTATTATATACAATCTCATCAAACTTATCGCGGTCTTCGGGATTTGCATTTAGAACCGTAATTTGGAATACGTTCTGCTGAATATCACTAACAGAAGCGCTTACATCTTTTCCAATTTTAGCCTCCTGCAAAGCAAGTCGCAATGGAGCTGATTCATGATTTACCAAAGCTCCTCTAATTACATTTAAAGCCATTACTAATTCCAGATCAGTATTAAGACCAGTTACAAAACTCAAGCTTAAAAATGTATTATTCTTGGTTGAACTACCTTCGGCTACAGGATAAGCTTTTTCTGCAACTTTTTTAGCTTCAAAAGGCTTTTGAATAGGAATTACAATTTTTTCTTTGGATTCTTCATATTTTGATAAATACTCTTTATCTATAAATGCAAGTTCTTTAGCAAGATCTGCATTGCCATATAATAAAATATAGCTGTTGGAGGGATGATAATATTTTTTATGGAAATTTTTAAAATATTCATTATCTAATCCTGGAATAGCCGCTGGATAACCACCTGATGAAACGCCATATGTATTATCAGGAAAAAGTATTTTGTAAATCTGATAGCTTAATTCACGTCCGGGGCTTGAAAAAGCACCTTTCATCTCGTTGTAAACAACTCCTTTGTATACAATTTCACCATCGATATTATCTAATTCGTAATGCCATCCTTCTTGTTTTAGAATTCGTGGATCGGTATGAAGGTTTGGATTAAAAACAGCATCAAGGTATACATGCATTAAATTAAAATAATCTTTGTCATTCATGCTGGCCACAGGATATGTTGTATAATCCGAGCTAGTCATCGCATTTAAAAAAGTATTTAACGAACCTTTAATAAGCACATCAAAAGGACTTTTCACCGGGAAATTTTTCGATCCGTTTAATACCGAATGCTCCAAGATATGAGGAGTTCCATAATCTGTTTCGGGAGTTGTTCTGAATGAAATGCTGAACAATTTATTTGCATCATTATCAGCAACTTTTAAAAGATTAGCACCCGATTTTTCGTGAACAAAATAAAGGCAGTTAGCATTTATTTCCTTTACAAATCGGTTTTCAATAAGTTTAAATCCATTATAGGTTTTTCCTGCTTCAAACTTGGTTTGTGCCTGAATGGTCCAAATTGAAGCAATAACAAAAACTGTTAAAAGGGTAATTGCTTTTTTCATAATAAGGATGATTAATTAGGGTTATTTAATATTATAAAATTCAAGATATGCTTTTATATCAAGCTCTTTTCCTGTTCCGTTTATTAATCTTTGTTTCCACGAGTAGTATTCTCCATCTTTGTAAAATTGTTCTAAATAGTTGCCAACATTTTTATTAAATGCATATTCATCACCAAATTTTTCTTTTAGTGTTTGATGAATTTGACAGGCAATCATATCAGCCAATAAATAATTTTGTAAGTACAATGGATATGAAACATAGATAATATCATTCAGGTTTTGTGTTCTTATTTTGTCAGTTTCGATTAGCAGGTATTTCTTTGCCAGCTCAATCTGAATTTCTTCGTAAGGTTTGTCGGGATTTAAATACAACTCAATCTCCTTCATAAAATTTACGATGCTAAATCGAATAAATGCAGGCGCGTAAGTATTTAATGTTTCCTGTTGCTTTTTTATTTCGTCATTGGTCATCTGAGCATATTTTTTTAGCCATTGAGGATTTCGGGTAAACCAGGCTGATGTTTCGGCCATTCCTTCAGAAAAAGCTGGAGTGCTGTTTCCTGGAATCCACTCATATCCTTCTAAAACAGGATGATCAATTGAATTAAATAATCCGTGCAATCCATGACCCATTTCGTGCATCCAAACAGAGATGTCCATTCCCAGCGTCATAACAGCTCTAAAATCCATCGGAATATTTAACATAATACCTTGTCCTCCAACACCGGCTGGTAATTGTTTCTCAACTAGCTGAGCATGAAATGTACTATAATCAATTCCAATATTTGCAAGTGATTCTTTTACTAGATCTATATTATCATACTTACCAGGGATTTTTGGACTATTATTGGCATAGAAAAGACCAATAAACTGGTATGCTCCTCTCTGGTCAAATTGTTTAATATTTCTGTCTTTTTTTGCTTGTTCAACAAGAGCTTTGTAAGGTTCCAGTGTTGCTTTATCTAAATTTTCAATAAACTGATTAAACCAATCATATCCAAGCCCATTGTTTTCGAACGAAAGATGAACGTAATTTTTAAACCCTAAGTCCTGGGCCTTTTTATTTCTTAGTTTAATAAGCTCCAGCATTTTTAAAGAGATACTATCCGATGATTCTTTTTTTCCATCTTTTACTTCGAGCATTTTTTCCAGATCATTTCGGGCTTTCATTATATCTGCATCATATTCAACCTTTGCCGACAGTAAAGTATTATGCCAAATAGCCACTCTGCGTTGTAATATGGTATCTGTTATTTCTGATCTTTTTGGGTACCAGGTTTGAATGTAATTATTCAGCGTATCATTTGTTAGTAAAGCATAGTATTTGTTCTTTGGAGTTAATAAATCGGCCTCACCCTCACCAGAATAAAAGTACCAATAAGCAGTACCCAGTTCAATAGAAATTTGCTCATATTCTGTTTCAATACGATTTAAGAATGTTTCCAATTCATGGGTCTGTGCATGACATGATAAGATAATAAGAAATAAAGGAGCTATAATAATACTCCTTTTCAGGAAATGAAAAGTACTTTGCATAAATTATGGATGTTAATAGTTGTTAGAAAATTAGAATTTTTCTATTTGACAATTAATTAGGGTGTAAGTTTAAAAGGTTATTACTTTATCGCTTTCAATGGTTAATTGTGTAAGCTCTTTCATCGTGCTCAGGAAAGCTCCCTGAACAAGTTCGAGTTTATCTATTCCCCTTGCTTCGGCGCAAGAAGTACAAATTTTTATTACGCCCTTTTTTTGAACAAATAATTTTAACATTCTTTCGATATTGTAATAACCATCCGGAGTTTTTTGGTTTGGCAATGCACAGGTAACTGCATCGGCCATTAAGAAAATAACCACTTCTGTAGTTTCAACGTCTTTTAAAATCTGATTTGCCAAACGTAGCCCATTAAAGGCTTTTTCGGTTCCATAGGGAGCATCATTTATAATAATTAAAGTTTTCATGTGACTGATTGATTGGTTATTAATTAAATTTATTATTACAAATGTGCAAAATTTATTACAGATAATTCGTTACTGATAAAACAAATTTGATTAACTTGGAGTTTTGTAATAAAAAGATGAAACAGATTTTAACGTTTTTTATATTAGTTTTAACGGTTATCTTTTCGTCATGTCTTAATGACTTACCCGAGACAATTTCATCTGATGTTGAGGTAAATACAGCACTTGCTTTTCCTATTGGTGAAACATCGCTTGAATTAAATGATATTAGCGGATTTGATGAAAGCCTCTTAGAGATAAATCCGTTAACAAACGAACCTTATTGGGTCGAATCTGAGCATATTCCATTAGATTATACAATCCCATTCGAAATCGGAGATATTTATGAGAGTGCCGAAGAAATTGTTCAGTTGATA
>JAIFLC010000092.1 GCA_020049295.1 Bacteroidota bacterium | reverse complement strand
TAACATTATCAGAATAAAAGGAATCCCAACTATACCATGCAGTCTCAAAGGCATTGGGAATAAAGCTGGACCAGCAAGAAAAGAATAAAAAAATAGAAATATAATAGGAATTACACTTAATTGTTTCATTTTACAAAGTTTATATGAACCAACAACAAATAATACATTCAATAATGAACTCAAAACTAAACCAGTGGTAAAAAGATACTGTGTTCTTGTTCCTAATGCTCCTAATTCACTAACTAACCAGGTAAAATGATTATAATCTTCAAGCATTAATCCACAAACAATTGTGGTAATCCAAAAAACAATTGGGCTTAACAAACCCATATATAATAAATGTTTTATTCTCATAATCGTTGTTTTTAATTTATCTAGCTACTTGTAAAGCATGAACTATATCAAATATAACAATTATAATTACCAAAGTAACTTAAACAATAAAATGCAGGTTGGCAAACAAATTTGTTTTAGCATCATGTCTGAGTTCACACCATCATTTTGTCGGGGTGAAATAACAAGCAAAATCACGGTTGAATTTATCTGTCGTAGGCATATTATCCTCACCAGCAGGAGGAATGACGCCGGGGACATATTTTTAGCTCTTAATCCAGATCAGGGAATACTACCAAATTAGTCCTTGCTGTAAAATCTCCTTCATTGGTTATTATTCCTGTAATTTCAAATTGCACCGAATCGTTTTGAGGAACGGTCGAAAATTTAAAAAGAAACATTGTGGAGGATAAGCTGTTTATATTCATTTCATGTGTTTCTCCCATACTATTTAAATGCAATAAAATATCATGTACATTGCTACCGGCAGGATGACTTGTGTCAAAATCAAAAAGAGTAATCACTTTTACATCTTCAATAGTATTTGTATATATAACTGTATTTGGATCATCAGCAAAAGCTTCATTTCCGAATGAAAACGACTGCGCTATTTCAACGATTGATGAAGTAGAATCTTCAAAAACACCAATACCCAGTTCGTTTTTGTTAAAATTATCAAGGTAAGGAAATATTCCATTCTCGTTAAACGAAAAGAAAAGTACACGAACAGTTTTTATTGTAATGTATGTTGTCGATAATTCTCTGGGACAACTCGATAAAATAAACCCAAGAGTAAAAAGGATAAAAATGGATACTATTTTTTTCACGTTGAAATGTTTTTAACGACTTAATATGAGAAACTAAGAATTTACTAATTGTTATTTGCTTTAAAATCCGCTTCGAGTAATTGTTGCAGGTGGTTAGGACTGATATTATATTCTATTTCACCGTGGCGGGAGTATGAGATTGATCCTGTTTCTTCAGAAACAATTACAACCGATACATCTGTTTTTTCACTAATTCCTAATGCAGCTCTATGTCGCATACCAAACTGAGGCGGAAGATCAATCTGATCGGTTGAGGGTAAAACACATCTTGCAGCAGCAATTTTATTTGCTTTTATAATTACTGCACCATCATGCAAAGGGCTGTTCTTAAAAAACAAACTCTCGAGCAACCTGCTCGATGTATCTGCATTTATAATATCTCCGGTTTTTATTATACTGAGTAAATCTGATTCATTAAGAATAACTATCAAAGCACCCATTTTTTGTTCCGACATACTCGCACATGCAGCTACAATAGCATCAATATTTACTGTTTTTACTTCATCATCACCAAACGAAAAGAACTTCTCAATAGAAAAGCGTTTGTTTTTTCCGTATCTACTTCCTACTAAAAGTAAAAATCTTCTTATTTCCTGCTGAAAAATAATAATAAGTGCAATAACCCCGATACCAATTACCTGCCCTAGAATGGTTCCAAGCAACTGCATATTTAATGCCCTTACAATTAACCAGAGCAAATAAACAAGAAATATACCTATAAATATATTGATTGCAGTTGTTCCTTTAATCAGGTTATACATTTGGTATAATAAAAAAGCGACAAGAAGAATATCTACAATATCTAAAATCCGTATGGTAATAAAACCGATCATAATTAACTGTTAACTTGAATAACAAATGTAATAAAATAAAAATCAATCGTGCCAATTCAGAACATGTGCATTCGAAAATTTCTGATATAATGTTATGGTTTCCTTCGCTTCGCGAACATCATGTACTCGTAAAATATTTGCCCCGCCAGCCAATGCCAGCGTATTTAAAACGGTTGTTCCATTTAGTGATTCGTCTGGTGTGGTATTAAGTGATTTATATATCATCGATTTCCGAGATAATCCAACCATAATTGGTAATTCAAAAATTCTAAAATCAGATAAGTAGTTTAATAATTGATAGTTGTGATCTAATGTTTTTCCAAATCCAAATCCCGGATCAATAATAACATCATTAATTCCAAGTTTTTTTGTTTTGCTAACTTTTTCTGAAAAATACATCATTATTTCCTTAACAACATTCTTATAGTTAGGATTTTTTTGCATGGTTGGTGGAGTTCCCTGCATATGCATCATTATATAGGGCACATTATGCCTTGCAATTGTTTCGAGCATTTTATTGTCCATATCACCTGCAGAAATATCATTGATCATATCAATTGCATAATCAGTTATTGCAATTCTGGCTATGTCTGAGCGGAATGTATCTAACGATATCAATAAATCAGGAAACTTCTTTTTAATTAAATCAAAAACAGGTACTAATCGTTCTAATTCCTCTTTTTCTGAAACAATTTCAGCCCCTGGCTTTGTTGAGTATGCTCCAATATCTAGCATATCACACCCGTCATTTAACATTTTGCTTACCAGCTCAATAATTCTTTCTGTTGTATTATGTCTGCCACCATCGTAAAACGAATTTGGGGTGAGATTTAAAATTCCCATAACCTTTGGTTCAGAAAGATCGAGCAATTCACCTCTGCATTTTATGGTTAATTTTTTTGAAAAAAATGTATTTTTAGGTTCCATTTTATAATTTTACGATCAATTTTAACACAAATGTAATAAAATTGACCCAAGTAATGTTTATTTTAGTGCCATTGATAATTGTAATCTAATTTCTTTAAAAATGAAATTTATTGTAATCGAAGGATTGGATGGTTCAGGTAAATCAACTCAGCTTAAGAAACTGAAAACATACCTCACAGATAATAATATCCAATTCCAATACTTACATTTTCCTCGCACCGACTCACGAATATATGGAGACCTTATAGCCAGGTTTTTAAGAGGAGAACTAGGAGATATTAATAATGTAAATCCATATTTAATAGCACTTATATATGCAGGTGATAGAAATGATGCAAAGCACATAATCGATACTTGGTTAACCGAAGGTCAACTTGTGCTTGTTGACAGATATGTTTACTCAAACATTGCTTTTCAGTGTGCAAAGCTGGATAATCAGGAAGAAAAAAGCAAGTTAAGTAAATGGATTAAGGATTTGGAATACAATTATTTTAGGATTCCTAAGCCGGCATTGAATATCTTTTTAAACGTACCCTTTGAATTTACAATGCAAAATCTTACTAACCAAAGAGATGGATCTGACCGCGATTACCTCAAAGGCAAAGAAGATATTCACGAAAAAGATTTTGATTTTCAACGTCGCGTGCAGGATGTTTATCTTTACGAGGCACAATTTGATCCTACATTAAAAATTATTCAATGTGCTGACGATAAAGGCCAAATGCCTACTTCAGATATTGTTTTTGATAAATTAATTAGTCTGCTTAAAACAGAAAAAATAATCTAGTTAAATCATTTATTCATGAGAACTTTAAATACTATCAGTCGATTTATTGTAGGTATAATTTTTATTTTTTCAGGTTTTGTTAAAGGAATTGATCCACTTGGATCAACCTACAAATTTGTTGATTATTTTAATGCTTTTGGAATGTCATTTCTTGAGCCATTGGCTTTCCCTTTAGCTGTTTTGTTAAGCTCAATTGAGTTTGTATTGGGTGTTTCCTTAATTTTTTCATTAAAAAAACAACTAAATGCATGGGGTGTACTGATTTTTATGTCATTTTTTACGTTATTAACTTTAGTTCTTGCCATATTTAATCCTGTAACCGATTGTGGTTGTTTTGGCGATGCTATTATTATGACCAACTGGCAAACATTCTGGAAAAATATTATTATAATGATTTTTACCTTAATCGTTTTTATTAACAGAAATCGTTTTTTAATCAAATGGAGTAGCTTACAACAATGGTCGTTGCTAATAATTACAGGGTTTTTTATTATATTAATATCGGCGTTTTCATTCAAACATTTACCTTTAATCGATTTCAGGCCATATAAAGTTGGAACATACATCCCTGAGAAGATGATTATTCCAGAAGGTGCTCCTGTAGCTGAATACAAAACAATTTTGGTCTATGGAAAAGGAGAAAAAACAATCGAAGTAACTATTGACAGTCTGCCCGATTCAAGCTGGCACTGGATTGAAACAAAAAATACTTTGGTAAAAAAAGGTTATCAGCCGCCAATACATGATTTTACAATACAATCGATGGATGGAGATGATTATACTGATTTAATTCTGAGCGATAACAAATTTACTTTTGTGCTTATTTCCTATGATTTGAAAAAAGCAAATTTGAAAAACATAGAGAGTATTAATGCCGTTGTCGATTTTTGCAAAAGTACAGGTAACTGTAATTTTATCTGCTTAACTTCATCAGTACAAAAAGAAATCGATGAATTTACGGCTAAAACCAATGCAAAATATCCATTTTTTAATACCGATGAAATAACCTTAAAAACAATTATCAGGGCAAATCCCGGTATAATGTTATTGCGACGAGGCTGGATCATTAAAAAATGGAATTCAAATGATTTACCTGGTATTGAATCAATAACAAAAGACTTTTTAAATAATCCGAAATATAAACCTGAATTAACAGAAACTGGTTCTGAAGAATTTGATGTTTAGATCTAATAATTGCAACATTGGTTAAATTCTTAATTAAAAGGTTCATTTATGCCATTCTCATCATTTGGGGAGTAATTACCGTAATTTTCTTTTTATTCAATATTCTGCCCGGTGATCCGGCAAAAATGATGCTCGGACAAAGGGCCGACCAGTTCTCGGTTGAAGCAATTAAAAAAGAACTTGGTCTCGATAGATCGAAATCCATGCAATATGTAAAATATCTCAACGACTTATCTCCTATTTCAGTTTTTAATGTCAGTGATCCAAACAATTATTTTTATCTCGATAAAACAAAATATAGCTCAGCAATTCAGGTTTTTAAAATCAACAAAAAATCAGTCCTTGCTATAAAATATCCTTATTTACGCCGCTCATATCAAAGCAAGAAACAAGTCTCAGATATTATCAGCGAAACATTACCCAATACGTTTATATTGGCACTCGTATCTATTGTTTTTGCATCACTTCTTGGCGTTTTTATGGGAATAATTGCAGCTATCAAAAAGGATAGTTTGTACGATCGGCTTTCTCTTTTCTTTTCAGCTTTTGGAATGTCATTGCCTTCGTTTTTTGCTGCCATATTAATAGGATGGATATTTGCATTTATTCTGGGTGATTTAACAGGTCTTAATTTAACAGGAAATCTTTACGAAATAGATGACATGGGCGAAGGTTACCATTTACAGCTTAAGAACCTTATTTTACCTGCTTTTACTTTAGGAATAAGACCTTTGGCTATTGTAATTCAACTTTCACGAAATTCAATGCTCGATGTATTATCACAGGATTATATCCGTACAGCAAAAGCTAAGGGTTTACCATATTCAAGAGTAATTTGGAAACATGCACTTAAAAACTCATTAAATCCAGTTATTACAGCTATATCAGGCTGGTTTGCTTCATTAATGACCGGAGTTGTTTTTGTTGAATATATTTTTGGATGGAAAGGTCTGGGATTTATAATTGTAGATTCTCTAAATAATTATGATCTTCCGGTGGTGATTGGTTGTGTACTTACGATCTCTATTATATTTATTTTGATCAATACATTTGTTGATATAATCTATGCAGTTCTTGATCCTCGTATACGTTTAACATAAAACAATTTTCTTAATTTTTAAAAATATAAAGTATTTGACCGCATAATTTCTTATTTTTGGTTTACAATCCCAAAAATCAGATCGTATGAGAAAAAAAATAGTAGCTGGTAACTGGAAAATGAATACCACATTACCTACCGGATTATTACTTGTATCCGAAATCTTAAAAAATACAGATATTCCAAAAGATGTTATACTAATTATTGCTCCGCCGTTTACACATCTTTCTGAAGTCTCAAAACAACTTAAAAATACAAGTATTAAGCTTGCTGCACAAAACTGTTCACAATTTGATCAGGGTGCTTATACAGGTGAAGTAGCTGCATCAATTTTAAAATCTGTTGGTACCGAATATGTTATACTTGGTCATTCCGAACGTCGTGCATATTTTGCTGAAACAGATTTAGTAATAAACTCCAAGATTAAGATAGCTCTTGCCAATGGATTAAAACCCATTGTTTGTTGTGGCGAAGTACTCGAAGAAAGAGAAAAAAATATTCATTTTGATGTTGTGGCAAAACAGCTTAAAGGTATGTTTGAAGGAATAACTCCTGATCAATTTAAAGATATAATTATTGCATACGAACCGGTATGGGCTATAGGAACAGGAAAAACGGCAAGCCCGGCACAAGCTCAGGAAATACACGCATTTATAAGAATTAATATTGAAAAAGCTTATGGTACAGAATTGGCACATAGTACACCCATATTATATGGTGGAAGCTGCAAACCATCAAATGCTAAGGAGTTATTCGCAAATGCTGACGTAGATGGAGGATTAATTGGCGGAGCATCATTAGTTGCAAAAGATTTTATTGATATTGCCAAATCTTTCTAAATTATTCTTAATGGATTACATTGAGCTTACTTGCATCATTTCAGCCGAAAATAGTAACGAAATTACTGAAATACTTATAGCTGAATTAAACGAAATTGGATTCGAAAGTTACAACGAAACCGATGAAGGACTAAAAGCCTATATTCAGAATGATTTGTTTGAAATTGAAACAATCAAAAACTTACAGATTAATTCAACTATAAATTGCACAATTGAATATTCGTGGCAAGTAATAAAATCGCAAAACTGGAATGCAATATGGGAAAGTAATTTTGAACCCATAAGTATCGAAAATGAATGCTTTGTTCGTGCTCCCTTTCACGATAAACAAAAACAGTATAAATACGATATAATTATTGAGCCCAAAATGTCATTTGGTACTGGTCATCACGAAACCACTTCGCTAATGTTAAAGGCCATGCTATCCATAGATTTTACGAATAAATTTGTTCTTGACATGGGTTGCGGCACCGGTGTTTTAGCAATTCTTGCTTCATTTAAAAATGCAAAAAAAGTGATTGCGATAGATATTGATGAATGGGCATATGAAAATACAATCGAAAATATTACCAGAAATGGTTGTAAGAATATTGTCGTTAAAAAAGGAGATGCGCACTTACTAAAGAATAAAAAATTTGATATTATTCTGGCAAATATTAACCGAAACATACTATTAGAAGATATTTCCATTTATGCAGAATCATTAAATCAAACCGGAATGCTACTTTTAAGCGGTATATATGAAAAGGATTTGGATGTTATTAAAAAGGAAGCTGAAACCCGTAATCTAAAATTCGAAAAATACGAATCGAAAAATAATTGGGTTACTGCTAATTTTATAAAATAAAAAGATTAATAACTTAATTTAAAGGCGATGAAAAGCAGAATTTTTATAATTACAGCATTAATAATACTTTTCACAAATCTTTTTATAACCCCAAGTTACGGTCAGGAATTAAAAGAATTTGCAACTGACACGCTACTTTTTATTGATCAGTTTGAATCATTTGTTGAAAAAAACATTTCAGATGCAGATAAAGAAAATCTCGAGCAATTATTGTTAAAATGGAACACAGGCGTTATTGATGACAATGCACGTGTTCGATTTATTGAGATATGCAATCAACTCATGAAACAAAAAGCGCAGCGTAGCCCTCATTTCACAAAATATATCGAAGTAGTATTAGCATTTTTTAATTCTGAAAGTGCTATGAAAAACTACGATCAATGGGAAAAAGGCGTTCTTTTGATTCTTGGTAGCCATAAATATCCACTTGGCCAGCTGAACACTTTTTTTGATCATTCAATAAGCTTAATAAAAACCCAAACATTATATAAATCATATGCTACTGCTTGGTATACGAATACCGACAATTACAAAATTGTTGTTGATGAAACAATTAAAATAACATTCGAAAAAACCAATCTTACCTGTAAAATTAAAACAGATAGCATTGATATTTTTGAAACAAATGGAGTCTATTATCCATTAACGAACATGTGGAATGGTAAAAATGGGATTGTAACCTGGGAACGTGCGGGCTATTCAAAAGATAGTATTTCGGCAAAACTTGGTAAATACCAGATCAATCTTACGAGATCAGGTTACGAAGCCGATACTGTTATATTTACTAATAAAATATATTTTGATGAACCAATTTTAGGAAAGCTTTCAGATCATGTCGTTCATATTATGAGTCCTGACAGATCTATTTATCCTGAGTTTAACTCCTACCAGAAAAGATTTCAGATTAAGGATATTTTTCCTGGGATTAATTACGATGGAGGATTCTCAATGAAGGGTTCAAATCTTATGGGTTCTGGGTTAAAAAATCAGGAAGCACTTCTCTTCGTTAACAAACATGAAAAAACAAAGCTTATTGTTAAATCAGAAAATTTCATGTTTAAAAAAGATCGTGTAGTATCAAATAATGCTCAGATAAATATTAAATTCACTAATGACTCCATATTTCATCCAGGATTAATGTTTACTTATGAAGAAAAAACGAAAGAGGTGACATTAAATCCAACTGATCGCATAGTTTCTAAAAGTCCATTCTTCAATTCGTACCAAAATATCTTTATGAAATTTGACCGAATGGTTTGGAAAACAAATACGAACCAAATTTACTTAACATCTTCGCGAGGCGCAGCTATTGGAAATGCCACATTTACATCAGCCAACTTCTACAATCTGATGGATTATGAAAACATTCAGTCGCGTGATAACGAGCATCCATTGATTCTAATCCGCAATTTTGCCCGCATGATGAAATCAGAACAGTTTATTGCTGAAGAATTTGCTGATTATATGGCATATCCTATTCACCAGGTTCGACAAATGCTTATGTTTATTAGTATAGATGGATTTATATTTTTTGATGTTGATAACGATATGGTTACAATAAACCAACGACTTTATGATTATATCAACTCACGATTAGGTAAAATTGACTATGATGTAATTAAGTTTTATTCACAAACTGAGGGTCTAACTCATAATGCAATATATGATTTAGATTCTTTTAAACTCCAAATAAATGGTGTACCCCGAATTTTTATTTCCGATTCTCAGTATGTAGCTATATATCCAAAGAATCAAAAAATTACAATGACCAAAAATAGAGGGTTTGACTTTGGTGGTGTTATAAATGCAGGGTTGTTTACATTCTTTGGAAAAGATTTTCATTTTGATTATGATACCTTTAAAATTAGCCTTAACAATGTAGATTCATTAAGCATTAAGGTACAAACCAACCAAACTGACTTATATGGAAAATCGGTTCTGGCAGCGGTACAAAATACAGTTAAATTAATCTCGGGAAATTTATTAATCGATAAACCCAATAATAAATCAGGTTTAAAAAGCTACCCAGAGTACCCAATTTTTATTAGCTCTGAATATTCGTATGTTTTTTACAACGTAAATAATGTATGGGGTGGAGTTTACAAACCCGAAAATTTCTATTTTAAGCTCGACCCTTTTGTTATAGATAGTTTGGATAATTTTTCTACTACAAGTCTTAATTTTAAAGGAGAATTTTTTTCAGCAGGTATATTCCCTCCTTTTTATGATTCAATTTACACACGGCCAGATTATTCATTGGGGTTTAAGCGCAAAACTCCTCCCGAAGGACTTCCTCTTTACGAAGGAAAAGGGAAATTTTTCAATGATATTGATTTAAGTAATCAGGGACTAAAAGGAAATGGGAAACTTGAGTATCTCACAAGTTCAGCAACATCCGATAGTATTGTATTTTTTCCAGATTCAACAAAAATTCATGCTCAGGATTTTACAATTGCCCAAAGAATTAGTGGCATTGAATTTCCAAATGTTTCTGGCTCAAAAGTCGATATCGAATGGTTTCCCTACAAAGACCTTATGTATATAGACCAAACTAAAGATCCTTTCACTATTTACGATAATAAATATACATATACTGGTTCTTTAAAGTTGCAACCCATCGGATTAACGGGAAAAGGATCACTAGATATTGACAAAGCCATTTTTGGATCAAATCTATTTTACTTTGATGCCATGGCCTTTAATTCCGACACCACTTCCTTTAAGCTAAAGTCGATTGATAAGACAGAATTTGCAGTTCTGGGGGAAAAACTAAATGTTAAAATAAACCTTACAAACCAGTTAGGTAAATTTAAATCTAATAACTGTTTTACTATAATTGATTTTCCAAAAAATCTTTATAAAAGCTTTCTCGATCGATTTGAATGGAAAATAAATTTGGATGAAATTCATATTGAATCAGATCCTCAATCTGATACAATTTCTTGCCCCGAAATTAAACAACTAAATAATCTAAGAGATGATAATTTACCAGGAGCATTGTTTTTATCATATCATCGCGGTCAGGATTCATTGCGTTTTTCATCAACAAAAACCTTATACAAGGTTGCAGAAAATACTATTAATGCGTACGAAGTTGAATATATAAAAGTAGCAGACGCATCAATTTTTCCAAAAGATAAAGATGTAACAGTTGGATTAACAGCTGAAATGAGTACATTGAATAAATCAGAAGTAATTGCAAATAATCAAAACAAGTATCATAAACTTTTTGATACAAAAATAAACATTCGTGGTCGTAAGGATTATGCAGGTATTGGAGATTACAATTATATTGATGAGAATAAAAACATACAGGTAATTCATTTCAGCGATATTCATGTCGATACATCATTACAAACTGTCGCAATCGGTAAAATAATTGCTGATGATCATTTCACACTCAGTCCTGTATATGCATTTCAAGGTGATATTCAATTAAATGCAGCTCAGAAATTTCTGACATTTAAAGGGGGTGTTCAAATAAATCAGGATTGCGTGAAACTTCCGAAAGAATTGGCAATGTTCGAAACACAGATCAATCCTGATACAATTTATATTCCTATTTTCGAAAATACAAAAAGTTTATATGGCAGAGGTTTATATGCATCAAGCTTTATAACAAAAGATTCATCGCATATTTATTCATCCTTTTTAACTCGACGACGCGATCCAAATGACGCAGCCATTGTAAAAGCTACAGGATTTTTGTTTTACAATAAGAACGCTGATAAGTATGTAATTGCTGAAAAAGCAAAAATTCATAATTCAGATACAACAGGAAGTCTTGTCAGTCTTCACCCAAAGTATTGCTTGCTCCATGGAGAAGGGATAATAAATCCGGGTATTGAGCTAGGCCAAATTAAGCTTTCGCCGGCTGGTTCATTCAATCATGATCTGGGAAAAAATGAAATTAAACTCGAATTAATATTTCCAATTGATTTCTTCTTTTCCGAAGCTGCTCTAGATACTATGATTAAAGATATTCAATCTCAATATCACGAATCATTCAGCATTACATCTAGATTTTTTACAAAAAATATGATTGAACGATATGGCGAAGCAAATACCAACGAATTTAAAAACCAAAGTATGTTATTTGCATCTGAAGCAAAAATCCCTAAAGATTGCCAACATACTATTTTAATCGGTGAAACTAAATTAAAATGGCATACCGTAAATGGCATGTATTTGTCATATGGCAAAATTGGTATTTCGACCATAAATAATAAACCCATTAATAAATATGTTGATGGTTATTTTCAATTGTTAAAAAGAAGAAGTGGTGATCTGATGAAGATTTATATCAAGCTTCCAAATAAAAATTATTATTATTTCACCTATTCAAGAGGTGTTATGCAAACTTTATCAAATAATAAGAAATTTGTTGATGCTATTCAATCGATTAAAAACAGTGCAAGAAAACAAAAAACCGAACGTAATACAACTCCATATCGCTACATTATTGCTACTGAACAAAACTTGCAACAATTCTTGCGCGATATTAGGCTATTTGAAGAAGCTCAGCAATTAAAGAACATTGAAAATGAGCAGAAACAGATCGATAATACTGTACCTTCGGATAGCCTCTTAGTTGAACCTGAATTACCAAATGATTCTATTCCAGATAATAATGAACAAAATATAGAAAATGATGGTTTGTATGATTAAATAAAAACCATTCAGAATGAAAGATATTTGGAATTCAAGATATAATGAACCTGAATTTATTTATGGTATTGAGCCCAATAACTATTTAAAATCGTTTTTGGAAAACACATCTAAGGGAAGCATATTATTACCTGCTGATGGTGAAGGTCGTAATTCGGTTTTTGCTGCAAAAAATGGATGGCAGGTTGATGCATTTGATTATAGCAGAAGTGCTCAAGATAAAGCTTTTATACTTGCTGAAAAACATCAAGTTTCAATTAATTATGTTGTATCAGATATTTTGGAATATGCTCCCAATAAAAACTACGATCTGATTGCTTTAATATATTTACATCTAATTCCAGAAGATAGAGCACAGTTTTTCAAAAAACTAAGCCAATGGCTTAAACCTGACGGCCATATTTTGTTTGAAGCATTTGCTAAAAATCAACTTAAAAATTCATCTGGTGGACCAAAAGATCCTAAATTACTTTACGATTTATCAGAAATAAAAGATGATTTTAAGGATTTGAAAATTAAAGAAATCTGCGAAACAGAGATTATGTTGGATGAAGGAAAACTGCATCAGGGAAAAGCTAATGTAATTAGGCTGATTGCCCAAAAGATTTAGAATCTATCCATTTCCCATACCTCAAGATCTTTAATATCATTTCCATCAATAAGAAAACGAACGGCAGTTCTTTTTTTATGCAATCCCGACTTACCAGCAGCCCCAGGATTAATATGTAACAAATTGTATTTTTTATCGAATATGACTTTCAGAATATGCGAATGTCCACATATAAAAAGCATTGGAGTTTTGGTTTTAAAGATTTCTAGTATTTCCCTTTCGTACTTACCAGGATATCCACCAATATGGGTTATTAAAACATCTACACCTTCGCATCTAAAGGTTTGGAATTTCGGCCAAACAATTCGAACATCAGTTCCATCAATATTACCATACACTGCTTTTAATGGCTTAAAAGATGATAACTTATCTGCTGTTTCAATATTCCCAATATCACCAGCATGCCATATTTCATCACATTCCTTAAAAAAATTGAGTATCTTTTCATCAATAAAACTATGGGTATCTGATAACAATCCAATTCTTTTCATTTAAAATTCCTTATAATCCTTAAATTTGTATTAAAACAAATATACATGCATTTATTTTATACCCCTGATTTAAGTGGAATAAATTACACACTCGACGAAACTGAATCAAAACATTGTACACGTGTTTTGCGACTTACCAATCACGATATTATTCATTTAATCGATGGTAAAGGTGGATTTTTTAAAGCACAAATTATTGATCCAAATCCCAAAAGATGTGTGGTTGAAATCATCGAATTAAAAAAGGAATTCGGTAAAAGAAATCACTACCTGCATATTGCTATTGCCCCAACAAAAAACATGGACCGCTTTGAATGGTTTGTCGAAAAAGCTACAGAGATAGGAATTGATGAAATCACCCCTCTCCTATGCGAACATTCTGAACGCAAAGTAGTTAAAATAGATCGGTTGGAAAAAATTGCAGTTGCTGCAATGAAACAGTCTTTAAAAGCCTATAAACCAATAATAAACGAATTAACAGAAATAAAGGATCTTTTAAAGCAAAATTTTAATGGAATGAAGTTTATTGCACATTGCGAAGACAATCAGAAAAATCTGCTTAAAACAGTGTATGTAAAAGGGAAAAACACACTTATCCTAATAGGACCCGAAGGTGATTTTAGCTCAGAAGAAATAAAAATAGCACTCAATAATCAGTTTACCGAAATAAGTTTAGGTGAAAGCAGACTACGTACCGAAACTGCTGGTATTGTTGCCTGCCACACCATTAACCTAATCAACGAATAAAGTTTTTCTAGTTGGTGAAGAAATCAACTACATTACCAAATTTATTACTTGCTGTTTTATAAAACTCTGTATAACTGCACTTTGAGCAGGTTATTGATGTAAACCTTGCGTTCTGGATATTAAACAATTTGGTAAAAAGTGTTGTTGTGGTTCTTATTTCTCCGCTTTCGTATTGTCTGTTGCCGCATTTTGGACAAACATATTTGTAATTGTATTCCATGTTTTTTTTGTTTTTAGTTAATTTCAGTAAATATTTTACTTCCTTCTTCAATCAGCAATTCAAGTTTCTTTTCTTCTAAAATCCATGAATTCGTTTTAATAGCTACAAAATTATTCCCATTTAATTCAGGAACAATACTTTCTGATTTTCTTATTGTTTCTAATTCAAGAGCTGGGAATAGTTCTTGGATTTCAATATAGTTTCTTATAACACCTGAATTAACAATTCGTCTATCAATTTTATCATTATCACCAATAATTGTTACCTTTCTATCAATATAACTATCATTTGATTTCAATTTCTTTCTTAAGTCAAACCAATACCGTTTGGTAATCTTAATTTCGTTATAACATTCGGATATTTTCTTAAAAAGGCCAGAATATGTCACACTCGCATAAGCTTTTGGTGAAAATGAATCATAAAAAACAAAAAATAAATCTTTATTAATACTGTTCAAGTTAAAAACTATAAACTTGCTGCTTATAAATCTTTCTGAATGATTTAGTGAAAAATCTTTAACATAAGAATTAGTCGTATAATTAATTCCTCTTTCTTTTGCAAAGGTTTCTAATATCTCGATAGATGTTTTTTCCATTTTATTACTCGATTATTTTACTTACTGTTAATCCATTTTAACATCTCTTCTATAGCTAACAGAGAAAATGTTTATTCAATAGGAAGTTCTTTGGTAATTTCATTAACTACTTTCAACCAATCTATTAGCACTAGTTATGATATAATATGTAAGTCCTTAAGCTTATCAATCATATTCCTATGCAGTTCTATCGATTCTAAAATTGCACTTTTGTCTTCAATTGTTCTGCTTATTGTAGATATTAATTTTGCTTTTCTATTTTTTCTATCAGTTATGTACGAAACAGAATAAACATTCTGTTTTAATAAGCAAGTAATAATCTCTGAAGTCAAGAAGTTAATAGTTTTACCAGAATCCTTACTTTTTATCAGGTAACGATTATCAAACTTTTCATTTCCAATTTTAATATCAGTTAATCCTAATCGTTTTAATACCTTATCAAAACCATCTTCCCAACTTAAAACCAATTCATAATTTAATATACTATCAAAGTCTATCTCAAATTTTAATGGTCTTGTATCTGATTCTGAAAGTAAAATTACATAATTCTTATATGGAATATTAAGGTCGAATTTCTCAATTTCATTTCCAGAGTTGTGCACAACCTTGAAGGTTCCATTAAGTTCTTTACCTATCTGACTCCAAATTTCTCGTTTTGAAGAAACATCTTTATATCCCAAAGTTTGTGTTACAAAGGTTTGTTTTAAAAAATTTTCATCTTCTTTCTTGCTCATAAACTTTCATTCTTTATACTTGTTCATAATAAATACTTAGCACCAACAATAAAATTAGTAGAATAACTTATTTTATTTGATGCTTAATCCACTTTAGCATTTCATCCAATGCTCCTGGAGAAAATGTCTGTTCAATCTGTGCATATTCACTTGGTGCTCCGGTTGTACATTCCTGAAACAAATGATTAAGATTTGGAAGTTCTTTTGTTGTAACATTTTTATTTCCTCCTTCAGCTAATCCTTTTTTTATGGCTGTGAGATTTTCTTTTGGGGGAACTTGCAAATCTTTTTCTCCATTTAAAGCCAGAACGGGACATTTTACATCCTTTAAAATCAGGTAAGGATTATATTGTATAAAAAACACCATCCATGGACTAGTAAGCTGATCAACCTGCAATTTAATAAATTCTTCTTCACTCATTCCCTGAGGTCTATCTGAATCGGGATTATTCTTTGGAACTTCTTTAATATATTCTGTCAGCTCAGCTGCCAACGTTTCGTTATTAGTTGATTTTGCTACAATATCAAAAGCACCTTTATTTATTTCTTTGTTTTTATTTATTTCCTCCTCATTTATTCCCATTGCTTTAGAAATTAACTCTTGCTGCAAAAGCAGTAATTCATTTCCTTGAATCCCAGTTCCGGCAAGTAACACAATAAAAGCTATGTCTTTTGATCGTGAGGCAATTATGGGTGCAATAATTCCACCCTCGGAATGGCCAATTAATCCTATTTTTTTCTGGTCTATTTCTTTTCTGGTCATTAAATATTCAATTGCCGACTCAACATCAACAGCAAAATCCAAAGATGTCGACTTTATTATATCTCCTTCCGATTCAGCAGTACCTCTATCATCGAATCGTAATACTGCTATTCCATTGCGGGTTAAAAAATCTGCAATTATAAGAAATGGTTTGTGTCCGAATATCTCTTCATTTCGATCTTGTGCTCCACTCCCACTAATAAGAACCACTGCAGGATATTGCCCTTTTGCTGAAGGTAATGTCAATGTTCCCGCCAAAAAAAACTTTTCTTTTTTATTTTCAAATGTTACATTTTCCTCAGAATATGGATAAGGTTTCTTAGGATCCTGAATTTTTATAACAACCTCTTTCTCTAATTTTTTTCGAGACATATCCAATGGAAAATTATATGGCCCCTGCGAAAAGGTACCTTTAAGATTATCTTCCTTGGTTAATCTTGCATTATATTCAATACTTGCAGAAGCAATAGTTAGCTTTAACAAAGAATCAGTAAAATTAACTCCTGTAACCGGAATACCTTTTGCTCCCTGATCCGGACTGTCCATCGTTGCTGAAAGCCCAGTTTCTGTTTTGTTGATATTAAACACAAGGCGTAATTTCATACCTTGTATTTCAAGCATCCCATTCCATTGTCCTTCAATATTTTGCCCAAATATAGTTGTCGAAATAAATAGAATTAATGCGGATATAACTATTTTATATGTTGTTTTCATTTGGTAAAATCTTTTTTTATTGATTAATTATCTGTCTCAGATTTATTTATGTTTTCTTTATCCTCTTCATCATTCAAAGCATCAGTTTTTTTTAACCTGCCCGACTCTTTTAATGCTTTGGTGATTATCCACTCCAACTGACCATTTGTACTTCGGAATTCATCCGCAGCCCATTTTTCAATAGATTTAAGTTTTTCGGGATCAAGCCGAAGTACAAAGGATTTTTTCTGCGACATATTTTTTAATGATTTAAAGTACCCGCATTAATTACTGGTCGGGCAGACTCATCTGAACATAATACAACCATTAAATTACTTACCATAGCTGCTTTTGCTTCGCGGTCAAATTCGATAATATTTTTCCCGGCAAGTTGATCCAATGCCATTTCAACCATACCAACAGCACCTTCAACAATTTTCGATCGGGCAGCTACAACAGCAGTTGCTTGCTGACGACGCAACATAGCACTAGCAATTTCTTCGGCATAAGCAATGTAATTAATTCTTGCTTCAATTACATGAATACCTGCAATCTCTAAACGTTCACGAATTTCTTTTTCCAATTCATGGTTCACTTCCTCAACTCCAGATCGTAAAGTTGTTTCAGCTTCTTCGTCTTCAAAATTATCATATGGATATTTTCCTGCAAGCTTTCTCAATGCAGCTTCACTTTGAACAACAACAAAATGCTCAAATTCGTCAACTTCAAATGCGGCTTTAAAAGTCTCCTCAACCCT
>JAIFLC010000100.1 GCA_020049295.1 Bacteroidota bacterium | reverse complement strand
ATGCATCCCCTGCCCTAGCATTCGCAATCCTTTTTGAATAGCTTCTTCGAATGTACGACCAATCGACATAATTTCGCCTACACTTTTCATGCTGCTGCCAATCTGTTTTGAAACGCCAATAAATTTATTTAAATCCCAGCGAGGAATCTTACAAACCACATAATCCAACGCAGGTTCGTAGCAAGCTGTTGTTGTTTTTGTTATTGAGTTTTTAAGTTCGTGCAATCCATAACCCAATCCCAATTTTGCAGCAACAAAAGCCAATGGATAACCGGTAGCTTTCGATGCCAACGCACTTGAACGCGATAATCGGGCATTTACTTCAATTACACGGTAATCTTCTGAATCGGGATCCAGAGCATACTGTACATTGCACTCACCAACAATTCCGATATGACGAATAATTTTTATTGATAATGACCGAAGTTTGTGATATTCGGCATTCGTTAATGTTTGCGATGGAGCAACCACAATACTTTCGCCAGTATGTACACCAAGCGGATCAAAGTTTTCCATATTACAAACGGTAATACAGTTGTCATATTTATCGCGTACCACTTCGTATTCAACTTCTTTCCATCCTTTTATTGATTCTTCGACCAATATCTGGTTTGTATAGGAAAAAGCATTGCTGGCAAGTTTTTCAAGCTCATCATTATTAGAACAAAATCCGCTTCCCATTCCGCCAAGCGTATAAGCAGCGCGAACAATTACAGGAAATCCGACAGTTTTTGCAGCAATTATTGCATCAGAAACCGAATTAACAGCAATGCTTTTGGGTGTTTTAACATCAATCTCGTTTAGCTTATTTACAAAAAGCTCTCGGTCCTCAGTATCCATAATAGCTTGAACAGGGGTACCTAAAACCTTAACATTGTATTTCTCCAGAATTCCGGTTTTGAATAATTCTATTCCGCAGTTTAATGCAGTTTGTCCACCAAAAGATAAAAGTATTCCTTCGGGTTTTTCTTTTTGAATTACTTTTTCGACAAAATATGGGGTTACCGGGTAAAAGTAAATTTTATCGGTTATTCCTTCGGATGTTTGAACCGTTGCTATATTCGGATTAATAAGAACTGTTTCTACGCCTTCTTCTTTTAATGCTTTTAAAGCTTGCGAACCTGAATAATCGAATTCGCCGGCTTCGCCTATTTTTAATGCACCCGAACCGAGGATTAGAACTTTTTTGAATTCTTTTTGCATAAACTATTTATTTTTTTATTAAATGGACTAAAGTCCATTCTAAATTATTTCTTTTTTCCCTGAGCTGAAGCTCGGGGTTATTGAAAACATTTGATAAAACAAATGTCTATATTCGATATTACACCGGGCTTAAGCCCGGTGTTTATAAAAACGTACTTTCGGGCTTTAGCCCATTCTATAAGGTATTTCATTTTTTATATTTCTTTACTAACTCCATAAAATCATCAAACAAAAACTCGGTATCTGTTGGTCCGCTTGATGCTTCGGGATGAAACTGAACCGAGAAAAAGGGTTTTATTTTGTGTTTTATTCCTTCGTTGGTACCATCATTTAAATTCACAAATAATGGTTCCCATTCTTTTCCCATTGTTGACTGATCAATTGCATATCCATGATTTTGTGATGTGATATATGCTTTGTTTGTTCCAGCTAACAGTACTGGCTGATTATGACTTCGGTGACCATACTTTAATTTATAGGTTTTTGCACCCGAAGCCAAGGCCATAAGTTGATTTCCAAGACAGATTCCAAAAATTGGTTTTTCTTTTTGCATTGCTTTTGCAAGATTTTCGATTGTTTCGATACAATAAACAGGATTTCCGGGGCCATTTGAAACAAGTATTCCATCATACTCTTCCTCCAGAAAATTGGAATTCCATGGCACTCTGATCACTGTTGTATCGCGCTTTAAAACATTTCTGATGATATTATTTTTTACTCCACAATCAATCAGCAAAATTCTGTTTTTACCATTTCCATAAATAGTTTTTTCTTTCGAACAAACCTGATCCACTAGATTATCTTTATCAGGATCGTAAAAATCAATATCTTGATTCTCAAATATTAATTTCCCTTTTAAAGCACCTTTTTCGCGAATTAATTTGGTTAGTGCACGTGTATCCACCCCAAACATAGCAGGCACTTTGTTTTCGTGAAGCCAATCACCCAGACTTTTTGTTGCATTCCAGTGATTATATTCGGTTGAATAATCTGCAACAATTAGCCCAGTGATTTGAACTTTCGATGATTCGAAAAACTTTGGTAAGTCGTTTTCAAAAACACTTTCAGGAACACCATAATTACCAATAAGAGGATAAGTTAAAATCAATATCTGTCCCTTGTACGAAGGATCAGATAAACTTTCGGGGTACCCTGTCATGGCTGTATTGAATACTACCTCGCCTGCAACTGATCTTGGATAGCCAAAAAAAGAACCGCTAATAGCGGTTCCATCTTCTAAAATTAATTTCATTTTCAACAGTATATATTTTTATGAATTTGTTTTTCATCTCATCAACCTTTCTTTTAACTCGGGTAAGTATTTACTCATGGCTTTTAGCACCTGATCATGACTTACGCCTTCTCTCAAAATTGCAATAATTGTATCATTGCCAGCAACAGTACCTATTATCTCGTTCATTTCTGCCCGATCAATTGCATCGGCAATAGTATGCGAATATGCAGGCATTGTTTTTATTACTGCGATATTTTCTGAAAATTCGATGGCTAGAAAACCATAAGCCAAAGGAGAATAATTTTTCGGATTCTGATGAGAAATAAAATCATCTGAAATTACATACTTAAAACCATGTTGGTAAGGTATTCGTCCTACTTTTAGTTGTTTTAAATCACGCGATAAGGTAGCCTGAGTTAATTCAAATCCTAAATCATTTAGATTATTCAGAAGTTCCTCCTGAGAACCAACTTTTTTGGTAGTAATTATTTGTCTGATTGCGTTTAAGCGATTTTCTTTTGTCATATTTTGTATTTTGCATAAATATGCAATCAGAATGCAAAATTATACAATATTTTTATAGTTCAAAATAATTTTTAGCTATAAATTAATTTTACAATAATCGAACTAATCTTTCTTAACAAAACGCAAGTTATAATCAAGGTTATTATACATCTGTTTAAAAAATCCAGCAGGTGGATTATCTAAAGGCATTTCAGATTCATCATGATATAGATATTCCTCTTTCATCCAGGCTCCACTGCTCAATACACGGGCAGCACAAGTATATAGATTTCGTTTTTGAAATTCATCGAAATCGACAAAATCACTACCAAACAAGGTTATAAAATCGGTAATTACTTCCAGTGCAGAATTATACAATTTGGCCTGTTTATCTAAAGATTTTCGCAATACAATATAGGTTTCCTGAAATATATCATTCAAATGTGCAATCATTTTTTCGGGAATGGGAGTTTTATTGTCTAAAGTCACAATTACCGAAGGATCATTAGTTTCTATCTGTAATTGTTGTTTAAGTATATCGCTGTACAATTGGGCTCTGTATCTGTTCATGTAATAATTGGTATATATATACATAAATCGACTCATAAGAATCATCGACTTTTTGCGAACCAATTTGAATATCTGAAGAAATGCTTCTCTGTCTTTTTTGTCGGCTTTCATCATAAAAAAACCCATGGTGTTGAAAATCAGTTTACGCAATTTCCAGAACGTTTTAAAATCTGATTTTTTCACATTCGGAATTCTAGTAATTCCTTCGAAAAAAGCAAGAGCCCTTTTGACATTCGACTCAACGGTATCCATTCGTTCCCAAAAATCAATCATCCCATTCATTAGCTCCTTGCGTGTCATATTTTTTGGAATGATATTGGAAACGATATCAGTAAAATCCTCATTAATAAGTTCGTGATTTATTACACGCGAATCGTGTTTCATCTGATACCATAGTTTTGTACCAAGTGGAGCCATCAAAGGATGTAGCAAATACTCGGTAATCGCATTCTCGTTAATAAATTGCTCAGCATGAGTAAATGATTCGGTTGTATCGTTATCGAAGCCAACAATCATATGCGCGGTAACAGCCATTCCATAGGATTGTATTTTTTTAATTGCCTCAGGTATATTCACATTCAGGTTTTGCATCTTGTTCATTTCCTGAAGTGTCTTAGGATTCACAGTCTCAATGCCAATCATTAATTGTACAAAATTACAATCGGCTAATAATTGAAGTAATTCATCATCATTGGCAACAGTAATATCTAACTGTGTTATAAATATTAATGGTGAAGTAAAGTTGTTATTTACCAGAATTAATTTACGAAGAATTTCCTTAACAAATTTTCGGTTTCCTATAAAGTTATCATCGGCAAAAAATACAGAAATTACGCCCAGTCTCTCAAGTAATTTAACTTCTTCAATAACCTGATCGGCCGATTTACAACGCATTTTACGACCGTAGGTATAAATTACATTACAAAAATTACAATCGTATGGGCAACCTCTGGTTGTTTGAACCGACACAGTTGCATAGTATTTTAAGTCATCTTTTATAAGCTCCCATCGCGGAATTGGTACATGATTCATATCGGGATATTCAATCTTTCTATATTTGGGTTGAGGCTTACCTTGTTCAAAATCCATAAGAAACTCAGGCCATGTTTCTTCGGCCTCTCCATGAAATACAGTATTAAAAATCTCCAATTTCTCACTTGATATTGTAGATAACCCAATACCACCAGCAATGAGATAACTGTCTATATAAAATTCTCTTATATGTTCACCTATCTGCAAACATCTTCGGAGCTGATTTGTGGTAAAATGAATTCCAATTAAAGAATACTTTTTCCCTTTTAAAAAATTTTCAACAGGAACATGAATTGCTTCATCGTATATGGTAACTTTGTATTTATCGGGAGTTAGTGCAGCAATAGCGGCTAAAGCATGAGGAGCAAAAAGGGCTTTAATCCCCATAAACGATGCAGCTCTTACGGCTTTTAATTCGATATCACCAGGCTCACTCGGATAAATCAACAGAATATTCATTCGATCAGTCTTTGTAATTCAGGGCTAAGGTTGGCTTAGCTTTTATAATTTGTATAAACTCTTAAACAAATATAATAAACTAATGTCTTTTATTTATGATCTGTAATTATTGTTTTTATTAACGATCATATCCATTACACTAATCATATGGTTAGAAAGGTTTAAAACCATTGTTTTATTTATCGATTCTATATTTGATTTCTAAATTTACTAATTCCTCCTATTCTCCTTAATAGATTTCGGATTTCTATAAAAATGAGGCTTTGCTGTTCACCTGACATAGCCCTTTTGGGATGTTCTTGAATTTCTATAATAGATTGGTATTTTAAAAAGAAAGCCCTTCGTTTTTCGAAGAGCCTTACTATTCATGATGGCATAGCTACTTATAACACTTTTGAGTTTATACCACCATCAATTTTAGAATCTATTTTCTATTGTTTTATAAAAATAAATCATTGTAAGTCAATTTTAGGGAATACTTTAATTTTTAATCTCGCCACCGCCAAACATTGCAAATCCCTTAATAACTATCTCCTTACCCACATCAATTGTTTCGGGTTTACGATATCGTTTATCAGAAAAACCACCAAATATTGAAACTACATCAACTTTTACATTCCAGTTTTCGGGAACAATAATTGTACTTCCACCAAACATAAAAAACACATCGATTACATTTTTTCCAGGAGCAAGCTTTGAATTTTTAAAGTCAATTTTTGAGCCACCAAAAATTGCTGTCACTCTGCCACCTTTAAAATTATCACTAGTAATTACTTTATCGCCACCACCAAATATCGCCAGATCATCAATAAAATCAGTACCAGTAATTGATTTACCTGAAGTATTTGGGTTAAATGACCGAATGATAATAAAAACACCAATTAGAATTAATAAAACTGGCCAGAATAAACGACGAATTGGATAAGAAATATCGATAATATCCGGAATTAAAAAAACAACTCCAATTCCAAGTAAAATCCACCCAGTTGTCTTATTATGATCAGAGGACAAGAAAATAATACCTAAAACGATTAAGATCGTTTGCCATGAAAAAATATAATGCATGATACCATGAGGTATTATATCAAATGTTTTACCAACAAATGCTATTCCTATTAAAATCAAAACAATTCCTAAAATTGCTCTTCCTGTGTTCTGTTTCTTTTCCATAATAAATTACTTTGTTAAGTTATTAATATATAATTATTTATCTTTTTTTTGTTTTTTAGCTTTTTTATGTTTCCAGAATTTAAAGTAAGCAATTATAATTGCGGCAATTATAATTACAAATGGCCATAATTTAAAGACAAATAGTAAAAACTGAAGAAAAACACTCCATCCTCTATCTAACGATCTGATTAGCATTTGAAAAAAGTTTTTCCCTTTTGATGGCTGGTACTTATAATCTATTTTTTGGATAATTGTTAAATTAATGGTACTAAATAAAACCTGAGAATTGAGGTAATTAAGTCTGCCTTGAGAAGATTCTATTTCTTCTCGTATAACACGCAATTTCTCTTCTATTTCGAGAATATCTTTAACATTTCGGGCTTTTGAAAGTAACTGAGCATATCTTTTCTCAACACTTTTCTTGTTGTTTAAGCGAGACTCTATATCAATAAATTCTTCAGTAATATCTCGAGTAGAAATATTTTTATACAAGGTTTTTTCTGTTCCTTTATCAAGCTGCATCAAAAACTTATCAAAGTTTTTTTCAGGAATTCTTATAGCAACATCGCAATTTATTGATTCATCGTTATTATATAAATTGTCATTAGCAATATATCCATTTAATGATTTAACTAATGAGTCGAGTTTGATTCTGAATAATTTATAATCGTAGACTTCCACACCAATATTTGCATCTTTAATAATCTTTTTTTCGATAATAGAAGTAGTTTGTTCCTTAATCATAAGAGGAGCTGCAGGTTCATTCATTCGTGTTATTGGAGCAGATTCCATATCCTCTGATTCGTAGGCAAGAGAATAATCTCCTCCTATTTTTGCCTTATCCGAGCTACAGGAAAATAATCCTAACATGATAAGGAAAAGAAATACTATTTTTCTCATATATTTATATATTATAAGGTTAAATAAATTTAAAACGCATCGATGTCCATTTTTCGTCAATAGAGATCATGGCGACAGATTTCATGCCATGTTCCAGAGCAATTTTAGAAATTATATCGCGATTGACATCTGTTTTTACCTTTGATGTACCCTTAGGATAAGCAATCCAGATCATCAATTCCGTGTTTTCTTTGTACAGATTATTTAAAAAATCGATTAATTTTTCTTTACTATCGATAAAAGCCTGAACTATATTAGTGGTTTTACCTACTGAGCGTGTTATTATTACCTTTTCGGGTAAATCACCCATTTGATCAATAAAATTATCGGGAGCACCGATTAAGGCAATACGATAACCCGGCTTAATGAAGAGAAGTTGTGATATTGATTTCTCCGACATAATGTTAAATTACAGGAAATAAATATAATGTATTTTTATTATAATGTAAAATAACAAAAGTTAACCTATAGTTATTATTTTTCATCCCTATTAATCAAGTAAATAACTACACTACTTCTTTTTAGTGAAAAAAAAAGGGCTCATAAATGAGTCCTTCATTAAATAAATAAAATCGAACGATTATTTTTTAAAACCAATTTTATCCCCGGGTAAAAGAACATCCAGTTGTAATCCTTTTGCACCTAGTAAATCATTATATATTTTTATCTGATTTTCATTATTACGCAACACAATAACATTGCTAATACCAACAACAAGAGCAGAATCTGATTCTATAAGAATAGCTGTGGCTTCATCAATACCAATGCAAATTTCGTTTGGGTTTTCGATACTTGCAGCAATAAGCCGGTTCATTCGCATACGTCGCACAAAATGTTGATCAACAATAATATTATCGACTAATCCCAACCCTTCTCCTATTTCAATATTATTAGCCTCAATCGTGCGATATTCTCCGGTATATTCAGGATATTTCAGTTCATTTCCAGTAATCATTTTTTTGCTCATAACAGCTGCACCAGCACTTGTTCCTGCTATAGTAGCTCCATTCTTGTATGCACCATGAATAGCTGCATAAACGGGTGTATTTTTTACTATGCGCATAAATCGATTCTGATCGCCACCAGAAATATAAATGAGCTGTGCATTTCTGACTGAATCAACACGTTCGGCAGTCATATCATCAATTGAATCAAAATTAAGGGAATAAACATTTTGCAAACCTAATGCGGTAAATTGCCTTTTACTATAAAAAGCAGCAGTATCGGGTTCTTCGCTCGACATGGGCAAAACTAAAATATAACCAGCAGAATCAACCCCAGATGTTTTAACCAATGTTTGTAGCATTTCTACAGGGCGCTTGCCACCACCAATAATGAATAATTTTCCTTTTGGAGGAAGCTCATTTTGTTGCTGGATATTTGTTGAACATGAGCTAATTAAAGCGATTAATACAATAGAAAAAAGAATGCGCATACTTTTCATCTGTAAATAATTTTATAAGTTATACAATATTATTGGGTATTGGGTATAGGGTATAAGTTATTGGCTATGGGTGCAGTCAAATCCAATATACCCTTATACCATATGCCTTATACCTTTATTTTCATTATTGTTTGTGCTTCGGCAATATAATGGGTATTTAATAATTAATGATTTTTGTTTCCTGTTAATACGGAACTCTGTTTTCAATCCCTTAATGCCTGTCAATTATTTTTCGTAGGTACCTTTTTTTAAAATCTGATAATCACTCACCAAAATTTGGCCATTTGCAACAACATGTGATATCTTATATTCATTATCAATAAGAACCAAATCAGCATCTTTACCCTCTTCAATTCTACCTTTTGATTTTAATTTAAGAATATCGGCAACATTGGAAGTAACCACTTTTAATGCTTTTTCGAGTAGCATTTTTTCATTTGTAACTATATCTATCATTTCGATAAATAGTGTTTTTAGCTGACCCATTTCGAGTTGAGTAAGATTGCCGTTTTCATCGAAATTTGGCAGTGATCCGCAACCATCTGATGTCATGGTAATATGTTCAAGAGGAACACCTGCATTTACAAGTTCATTTACTGCTGTTGATGGTTTTACCTCATATTGAGCAAAGAAAGGATACGAACTGGTAGTAATATCAACATAACCTGTTTTTCCATAGGTTTTAGCATCTTCGAAAATGTAATCGTTACGGTTACAATGTGTTGGTAAAAACTGTTTGTACTTTAGTTCGCTTTTCTCTACTGCATCACAAATTGGACGGAAAGGATCTTTTGCATCGCCCATATGAATATTGGCAATTCCGGCTTTACCACCGAGCATTCCCCCCACCCTTGCATGTTCGACTAACCGGATTAGTTCATCCGTTGTTGGACAAGAGCTTCTGTGATCAGACAACGCTATTTCGCCAACTCCGATAACTTCTTCTATCATAGCAATATCTTTACCCACATCACCTAAAATAGTTGGCGTTGGAACCTGGTACGAGCCTGTATACATCCAAGCCGAAACACCTTCGGCTCGTAACGATTTTACTTTCATCAATACAGACTCAACAGATCGGGTCATTCCATCGGTACCCAAACAACCAATTACGGTTGTTATTCCGCCCTCGAGCATTTGAGAAAGCTGCATTTCGGGAGTTCGTGTCGATGGGCCACCTTCGCCACCTGCACCAGCAATATGAACATGCGCATCGATAAGTCCAGGGATAGCTTTTTTTCCTGAACAATTAATGATCTTTATTGTATCGTTTTTTAGGGATGATATATCGATTTTATCCTGAATAAGAATAATCTGTTTACCCGCAATTAAAATATCCTTTTTGCCCAAATAATCGGGTTGGTAAACATCTGCATGTTGAATTAAAATCATAACAATTATTTTTAGAAAGTTTGATGAAATCTAAATTTATATATTCTTTTTATAATACGAAATTTTCTTAATTAACCCTTTATTGATGAGAGAATAAATTCAATAAATCAATTAAAGTAATTAAATATAAAAATTGGGTTCGTGCAATTTTTGATTTAACCATATATTGTTTAATTTTCAACACAAATTTTTTCTGTTTTGAGAGACGAAGACAAAATACTGGTTGTTAAAGTAAAAAATGATGATCAAATGGCCTTTCAGCAATTATTTGAGAAATATGCTGAACGGATTTACTATTTCTCTATGCGATATATCAAAAATAAGGAAGAAGCGGAAGAAATAGCGCAGGAGGTTTTTGTACGAGTTTGGTTAAGAAGGCATGACTTAAAAGAAGAACTTTCATTCAGCAGTTATATTTTTATGATTGCTAAAAATGCATTGATTGATACCATCAGAAGAAAACAAAAAGAAACCATTTTTCAGGATAATATTAAACCTAATACTGAATTATATTCAAGTTCTTCAAGCGATTCGATGGAATATAAGGAGTTAAGCACACTTATTGATAAGTCAATAAAAGATTTACCGCTTAAACGTAAACAAATATACCAGCTTAGCCGGGAAGAAGGATTAACGTATAAACAGATTGCCGAAAAGCTCAATATATCAATAAAAACAGTTGAAACACATATGCGTTTAGCATTACAGCAACTTAAAAAAAGTGTGAATGAAAACTACGAACTAATAATTACAGGAATAATAGTCATTAATTTCATGGTTTAGTATTAAGGGTATTATTCTATGTTTTGCGTATTACATATAAAAGAAAGTTAAATTAATAAAAAAATGGACATTAAGAATCAACAGAAGTTTGATAATGAAAATCAGGAGAATGGTAAATTTATTATTCCTGATGAGAAAGATATGCAGATGACATGGGACAATGTTGAAAATTTTAAAAATGAATACCCTAAGCCAGATATGAGTAAAATGTGGGAAAAAACTGCATCAAAGCTCAACCTGAACAAAGGGTCAAAAACAATACCTTTTAGGAAATATTTTCTTCGCTATGCTGCCGCTATTCTTTTACCTGTAATGCTTTTAGGTATTGGAATATATTATACTATTGAAAAAATCAATACAAATAAAGGTTTAATATCCTATACATCGCCCGAAAACCTTAGAACCAAAGTTAATTTGCCTGATGGATCGACCATCTGGTTGCAACCAAATTCTGAAATAAAATATCCTAAGGAATTCTCCAAAGAAAAACGCGAAATCTTTTTTTCGGGGCAGGCATATTTCGACATTAAACATAATACCGAATGGCCATTTGTGGTTCATATTGAAAATATGGATATTAATGTTCTTGGCACCCAGTTTTATGTTAAGGCTAAATCAATAGAAAACACTATTGAAACAGGATTAATAGAAGGAAGTATAAAAATTACAAGTACCAATTTAGAGAAATATCTTATTCCAAGCGATATTGTTGTATTTTCAAAAAAATCGAATGAAATTGCAGAATCAAGAACATTTGAATCGAATGCTTACCAATGGAGCAATAACAGTATGATTTTCGAAAACTGTGCATTGGGAGACATTCTCAGAAACATATCCGATTGGTACGATTTGGCTTATGATGCTGATCCAAAACTTGATTTGAATACCAAAATTACACTTACCATAAAAGAGGAATCGATACAGGAGATTGCCGAAATTCTTAAAATTGTTGTACCTTTTGAGTACAAAATTTCTGATAATAAGATCAGCTTTTTATCAAGGAATTAACAATTTATAAAAAGGAATCCACTGTGAAGAAAACAAACCTTAAATACCTGTTTAAGCTATTTCTGGTTAGTTGCACATTATTTCTTCTAAGTAATGCTATTTTTTCGGCAGATACACTTACTGTTAATCTCTCGAATAAACCCCTAAAAGATTTACTGAAACAAATCGAGCAGCAAACAAACTATACTTTTGTTTATAGTAATTCGGAAATTGATGTAGAAAGAAGGATAACCTATAAGGCTGAAAAAAAAGAATTAAATGAGGTTTTAATCGATGTTTTTTTGATTGAGAAAATCGATTTTCGGATCAGGGGAAACCATATTATTTTAACAAAACAGAGACCAGATAACCAACAGAAAGAACCATTAAAGATCACAGGTAAAGTTTTTGATTCAGAAAATAAGCTTCCTCTACCAGGTGTTAATATTTTTATTAAGGAAACTACTTTAGGTACAGTAAGTGATTTGGATGGACATTTTACTATTTGTTTACCAGTAGATAATAACATCCTGGTTTTTTCATTTATTGGGTTTACTTCGCAGGAAGTAGTAATTCAGCAAAGTGCAAATCTGGAAATCTACCTTGAAGAAAATCCTCAGGTTTTGGAGGAGGTTGTAACTTACGGTTATGGTAAGGAAAGCAAAAAACTATTATCGAGCGCAATTAGCGATATTAAAGCAGAACGTATTACCGAATATGTTTCGCCAGTAATTATTGAATCGCTAAAAGGAAAACTAACCGGTATAACTGTTAGTCAAAATTCAGGGACACCCGGTGGAGCGATGACACTAAGAATACGTGGAATAAGTTCGATTACTGCAGGTGCCGATCCCTTATTTATTATTGATGGAGTACCTCTTATTGCTCAGGATCTGAGTCTTATCATTTTTAGCGGACAAGGTGTAAATACTATTTCTGATTTAAATCCGGCAGATATAGAATCCATTTCGATATTAAAAGATGCTTCGGCAACAGCAATTTATGGTGCACGAGGATCGAACGGTGTTGTTATTATAACTACAAAAAGAGGCAAAACCGAGGATCCTGCAATTCGTTTTGATTTCAATTATGGCTTACAGCAAGTTGCCAAAACCTACGATATGCTGAATGCAGAACAGTTTATGCATGTAAAGAATGATGCATCCATAAATGATGGAGGTGTGGCCATTTATTCGGATGAAGATATTGCTGATAATACAATTGATACCGACTGGCAGGAAGAGCTTTTCAGAATTGCACCGATCGAAAATTATGATCTTTCGGTAGCTGGAGGAAATGAAAATACAAGTTATTATTTGTCGGGCAACTATCTAAATCAGGACGGAATAGTCACAGGCACTGATTTTAAGAAATATGGAGCACGATTTAATTTAGACCAGGTAATAAATAAAAAGCTTAGTATCGGAACCAGTATATCGCTTAACAAATCGACAAATAACCGTAAAGAAGGCGATCAATCCCTTAATTCTCCTGTAGCTATGGCAATTTCCCGTTATCCAATCTATCCTATTTATAACGATGATGGAACTTTTAACGAAGAGGGCCCACATGCCAATCCGATTTCTATAGCAAAACAACACATCAATACTGCTTATAACTGGCATACGCTGGGGAATATTTTTGCAAACTATAAAATTTGGGATGGACTAACGTATAAATTTAAATACGGTGTTGATTATGTAAATTTCAGGGAACATACCTATGATCCTCCAACCACAAGACAAGGTGCAAAATACCAGGGATTAGGCTTAGAGTCCACATCAGAAGTTCTAAAGACTGTTTTAAGCAATATTTTTGGATATTCAACAGTGATAAAAGAAATTCACTCCTTTGATGCATTACTTGGTAACGAAATTGAAAACGAACAGCGAAGTTCGACTTATTTACGGGGCGAATTATTTGCAAGTAACGAGCTCGAATATATCAGTAATTCAGTTGAGAAAATCAGTGCTGATGCATTTTTCAGGGAATCAGTAATAAACTCATATTTTGGTAGGATAAAATATAACCTGAGCAACACTTACATTTTTACCTTTAACGCCCGATACGATGGATCTTCGAGATTTAGCAATGAAAACAAATATGGTTTTTTCCCCTCAGGTGATGTAATGTGGCGTATTTCTGAGGAAGATTTTTTCGATGTACGATTTATTACTGATCTGAAATTTAGAGCAAGTTACGGAGTCACTGGAAATGACAAAATTCCGGATTTTTTATATATGGCCCGATTTGGAACTGCAGAATATGCCGGTTCAGCAGCTATTTATCCAATAAACATTTCTAATCCTGATTTAAAATGGGAAACAACAAAACAATTAAATATTGGACTTGATGTTTCATTATTTAAGAACAGGGTAATATTGAATGTGGATTATTACCATAAAAAAACCGAAGATCTGCTCTTAAACAAACCTACTCCTCCCTCATCGGGATACAGCGGAGTAATAACCAATATAGGCAAACTCGAAAATAAGGGTTTTGAATTTGGATTAAACACTATAAATCTCAATAAAGGATTGATGTGGGAAAGCATCCTAAACGTTTCCTTTAATCAAAATAAAGTAACTGAGCTATATAAAGACCAGCCTATCGAAAATATAGGCCGCGGATTTCAGCGCATAGAGGTTGGTGAACCTATTGGAATATTTTATGGGTACAAATCATTGGGTGTTGATCCATCAACAGGCGATCTTGTTTTTGATGATATAAATGATGATGGGATTATTGATGTAAATGACAAACAAAAAATTGGTAGTCCTCATCCATTATTCGAAGGTGGATTTACAAATATTTTCTCATACAAGAATTTCGATTTGAATATTTTTCTACAATTCTCATACGGAAACGACATTTTCAATGGCACACGCAGGTATATTGAATCGATGAAATCGGACAATCAAACAACAGATGTATTAGACAGGTGGCAGGAACCCGGAGATATTGCAGAAATCCCAAGAGCTACAAATTCAGATCCAAATGAAAATAACAGAGTTTCATCCCGGTATATCGAAGATGGATCGTATCTTAAAGTTAAATCGATAAAGCTTTCATACATACTGGATGAGAAATTAACCAACAGATTAAGTTTATCGAGTCTGAAGGTTTTTGTACAAGCACAAAATTTATATACTTGGACAAATTTTAGTGGGATGGATCCGGAAGTAAATTACGCTGGTCCGGATGTTATTCGATCAGGAGTTGAGTTTTTTACCTATCCATCGGCTAAAATATATTCGCTTGGTTTATCTATGGTGTTTTAATTATTTATAAAATGAAGATACGATATTATTTTTTGATTGTTTTGTTCACCGTTCTTTCATCTTGCAATGATATGCTTGATCTTCAGCCTATGGATTCGATACCTGAAGAACTTGCTATTCGAAACGAAACTGACTTGAAAAATGCTATCCTCGGATGTTATGATGCCATGCAGTCGGATAGTTATTATGGACGTGGTCTGCTTATTTTCAACGAAATTGGAACTGACAATGCATACAATGGAGGCAGTATTATTGAATTTGGACAAATTAATAACAACAATGTGTTAGCTGATAATTCATATCTTGATGGATTATGGGCGGCACCTTATATTGCCATAAACCGATGCAATACAGCAATTTATTATCTCGAGAATCTAGATCTGTCAGAAGACAAAAAAAATACATATCTGGCTGAAATATTATTTATTAGGGCTCTAAATTATTATAATCTAACACGTTTATTTAAAGATGTTCCATTGAAATTAGAACCCACATTCAGCGAAGGTGATTTAAATATCCCCCTATCAACTCAATCGGTTATTTATGCACAGATAATGGCTGATCTGGATTTTGCAAATACCAAAATTAAAAACACCAATCCTTTTACGGCTACCGATCTGGCTGTAAAAACAATATTGGCAAAAATTCATCTCGAACTGGGTAATTATAATAATGCCATAAATTATGCCGATTCGGTTATTGCAAGCAATAAAAAGCTGGTAGATAATTATTCGAGTTTATATAATACAGAGGGTAATACTGAATCAATTTTTGAATTAAGCTATACAGATATTATAAGCGACAAAAACAGGCTTGCAGAATATTGTTTTCCTTCAGAATTAAAAGGCCGATATGAAATTGCACCTGAAACCAATCTGTTAAATTCATTTGAACCAGATGACATTCGAAGAAGTGTATTTTTAGGTCCAACGCCATATTGTAATAAATACGAAAACATTACAGGCGGCTCAGATAATGTATATATTTTCAGGCTTGCAGAACTCTATTTATTAAGAGCAGAGGCAAGAGCAATGCAAAATGGAAATATAACTTTTATTCGAAATGATATTAACACCATTCGAAACAGAGCCGGTTTAGACAGCATTTTTGGTAACTCGTATAGCGAATTATTAACAATTATTGAGGAAGAGCGACGACACGAATTTGCTTTCGAGGGGCACCGATGGTTTGATCTTATACGGACCGGAAAAGCTGATGATATTTTAGGTATAACGGAGGATAAATATTATTTTCCAATACCTATTTCAGAAGTAAATTCAAACGATGAAATTAACTAAGAGAATCTTACTTTTTATGGTAAAAAATGTAACTCAATTTGTTTTTTTATCGTGTTTAATCTTCGCATATTCTTGCGAAAATACAAGTATCGAAGCTCCTGATCCAAGTACTTATGCAAAATATAAAGTTGAAATAAGCAACAATGGTATAGCTCCAGCAACTGTTAGTTTTATAAATCAATCGGTTAATGCTACAGGATTTATTTGGAAATTCGGAAATGGAGACAGCATCTATACAACTTCGGGAGATACTATTTTCTACAATTATAATGCAGCCGGAACTTATAAAACATCGCTTACAGTTGAATCAGCAAAACCTAATTTATACTACAACAAACTTTATGTTGAAAAAAGCATAGTAATAAACTTAGCTCCTGTTAAAAGATTATATTTTACTGACAGGGTCGAAAATAAGGTAAAGTATATTGTTCTCGACAACAATCCAAACCCGGTAATTGAAGAGTTTGAAAGTGCTACCCTTGATAAACCTTATGGGATGGATATGGATACCATAAACGGGAAACTCTATGTAACTGATTATGGAAAACAGGTTATGAATAGCTTTAAATGGAATGGTTCAGAACAGACCGTTATAATGAATACCAGCACACCAGGATTCAGTTCTCCTTTGGGAGTAAAAGTTATTGGTAATAAAATATACTGGGGCCAGCCAGGTGGAATCTACAGTGCAAACCTCGATGGAACATTACCTCAACTGTTCATAGCTATTTTAGGAGAATTTCCTCAGGACTTGGCATATGATCATATTAATCAGATATTTTATTTTAGTAACGATCTAGATCCTGAAAGTGGCGGTATCTGGAAGGTCAATTTTGATGGTACTGGTTTAACCGAGATTGTACCAAATATCTGGGGTGGAGCTATTGAGGTTGATCCTGAAAACAATCATTTGTATTTTTATTCAGGTTTCGAAGGAATGTACCTTTGCGATTTAAATGGTAATAACAAGGTTCTTTTCGATTCATCAGTTGCAAGCAAATGGACTTGGGGAATTACAATTGATAAAGAATCGGGTAAAATTTATTACCCCAACAGGGTTGAAATGACAATTATGAGAGCTAATCTTGATGGAAGTAATGTGGAAATTTTTATTCCTTCTACTGCAAATATCAACCCGAATGCAATGACAATCGATACCTACAGGTAAAAAAGGTTATCTCGAAACACCTAAAAACATCTTAAAAAGTCATTGCGAACGCAGCCAATTGGCGAAGTGAAACAATCTTTATAGACTGCTTCACTCCGCCTGCCAGCCGGCAGGCTGGTTCGCAGTGACTAGAAAATGAGGTGCGGTAACTGTTAGCTTGTCAAAGGATGACGAGGTGCAGACTATAAAAAAGAGGCCTTTGCAAAAAGCCTCTTTTCCCTTTTAAACCTAAACTACTACTCCTGATCCCACCAGAACCTATCTTGTAATGTTGGTAAAGGTGTTGGAACATTGGGGTTGTACAACCTTTCGGTTTGACAATATGGTAATCGTCGTGGTATTGCTCCACCCGGATTCTGATTATGATCACCACCAGTTGTAGGTGTTAACACAGGAAATCCTGTTCTGCGATAATCAGTCCACGATTCGATGCTTGTAAACATGGCAATATATTTCTGGGTAATAATTGTCTGCAAATCGGTATTAAAATTGCCTGTCAACACTGCATTTGCAGCTAAATAGTTATTTATTGTGATTTCATCAGCTGTACCACTTGTTATTTTAGTTATGCTTGCTCTAACAGCATCCTGAAGAGCAGTTTGTGCTAATGGATCAGCATCATTAATCCTCAACCTTGCTTCTGCTTCAATAAATTTAAGTTCATGATATGTCATCATATGTACTGTTGATGCTGGAGAAGTAAAATAATTATTACT
>JAIFLC010000030.1 GCA_020049295.1 Bacteroidota bacterium | reverse complement strand
TATCAGCTTACCAAAGAACTCTCAAAAGCAAGTGGTATTGATGAAATTTTATACGTTGCTAAAAACGAAATTAAAAATCATTTTGATATTGATGCTTTTTTTGTTTTAAGAGATGAAAATAATACAAGCACAAATCCTGAAAAGAATAATCAGGAAAAAAGACCTGTACAAAAGGATTACTTATTAGCCGACTCCGTTTTTAAACAAATAAAAAAAACAGGAAAATTAACTGACAATTTACCCGCAGGTGAGTATAAATATTATCAATTACCTGGAATTCGTTTAAAACAAATTGCTATTGCAGTTAAAATTGAAGAATCAGTTCCAATTGATAAAATTACCTTTTGGGATACATTCCTTACACAAATATCGAATGCACTAGAAAGAGAGTTTCTTAAAGAACTAGCTAAAAAAGCAAGTTTTCTTGACGAATCGGACAGGTTGTATAAAACCTTGTTCAACTCTATTTCGCATGAATTAAGAATTCCCGTAGCAACCATATTAGGTGCTTCCGATTCACTACTTACATCATCTCATTCGGGAAATGTTCAAACAGCATTATGCAATGAAATATTCACCGCATCAATACGGCTAAACCGCCTAATAGAGAACCTATTAAACATGTCGCGACTTGAAAATGAACGAATTTCGGTTCGTTTAGACTGGCACGATTTAAACGACCTTGTTAATAAAGTAATTGAAGATTTAAAAGATGAATTAAAACCATTTAGCTTGCTTGTTTCAATTCCTGAAGAAATGCCAATGGTTAAAATTGATTTTGGATTAATGGAACAGGTTTTATATAATCTTATTTTCAATTCGTGCCAACATGCTCCAGTAGCATCAAATATCCGACTAAATGCTAAATATGAAAATAACGAATTGATTATTCAAATAATGGATAGAGGTCCTGGGTTTTCTGATGATGCAATTAATAACGTATTTAATAAATTTTTTAGAATCGATAATTCAAAAACTGGTGGTTTGGGATTAGGATTATCCATTGTTAAAGGATTTGTAGAAGCACATAAAGGGTCTGTAATTGTTGAAAACCGAAAAAATAGTGGAGCCAAATTTACTATTCGAATACCATCAGAAAATCCTGAAATTAAATTATTATCAAAAGAAAAAAAATGAATGAAAATATAACCATATTAATTGTTGATGATGAATTGCAGATTCGCCGTTTGCTCGAAATTACGCTCTCTGCAGATGGGTATAAGGTTTTACATTCAGCAAACGGTAAAGAAGGATTAATTGATGCAGCAACTCATCATCCTTCGCTGATAATACTTGACTTGGGATTACCCGATATTGATGGACAGGAAATTTTAAAAAAACTGAGAGAATGGTATTCGAAACCAGTAATTATTTTATCCGTGCGTAATACCGAAGATGAGATTATTAAGGCTTTGGATAATGGGGCAAACGATTATCTTTCAAAACCATTCAGAAGCAGAGAGTTACTTGCAAGAATAAGAGCTGCAATCAGGTTTAGCGAACATAAAGGTGATGAAACTATTTTTAAATTTGGTACACTTACGATTGATATAGTTCATCATGTTGCTAAAAAAAACGAGGAAATATTAAAGCTTACAACAACCGAATTTTCGTTGCTCTGCCTATTGGCTAAAAATGAAGGACGCGTACTTACACATCAATATATTTTAAAAGAAATTTGGGGTTATGGATATTTAGAACAAACTCAATATTTGAGAGTATTTGTTGCACAACTAAGAAAAAAAATTGAGGATAATCCATCTAAACCCAGACTTCTTATTACTGAATCTGGAATTGGATATAGGTTTGGGGAATAGATTCAAAACTTGTATTCTTATTTAAAATTAAACTAAGAAATATATATTGAAAAATCCTTGTAAATAATCAATTCGAATATAACCAATTACCAAAGGATTAATAAAAAATCCTATATACTTCAATTATTAATATAATAGTTGGATTGGAGAAAATAATGCCAGAAAAAAATTACCATTCCTGCCTTTTATTTTTTACAGTTTCCATATCATTTTCCAACGCTTTTATAGCGCTATCCAATTGAGGATCATCTCCTCCTTTAACTTGCATTAGTTCACTTTTTGTAAGAACCTCCATACAATTAATAGTTTTTTTCGATTTTAGAGTTTTCATAAAAATTACTTTTAGGATTTGTAATAGTAAAATTTCATAATCAAATTTAATTAAATTAACTAAAAAGAAAAATATCTTTTAAACCTAAACCTATTCAGAATATCAAATAATTTTCTATTTTTAAAGCTTCGTTACAATAAAACCATAATACCATGAAATCGAAAATTACATTTATTGCTACGATTGTTTTTATATCGTCATTTACAAGCTTATTTGGTCAAGAGATTAGTAAAGAAATCACCCTCGAAGATATTTTTAAAAACAGGGTTTTTACTGAAAAAACAGTAAGTGGTTTGAAATCGATGAACGATGGTGAACATTTTACTATCATCGAAAATGGTAACCAAATTGCTAAATACAGTTATAAAACTGGCGATATTGTAGGTGTTATTTTTAACTCATTTGGTAAGGATATCACATTCCGAGATTATGAATTCTCGGCTGACGAATCGAAAATTATTATCCCTACAAAAACAGAATATATTTACCGCAGATCGTATAAAGCCGATTATTATATTTATGATATTGCAACCAAAACGCTCGATAAACTTAGCGAAAATGGACCTCAGATGTTTGCTTCACTTTCGCCCGATAATTCGAAGGTTGGATTTGTACGAGATAACAACATTTTTATAAGAGACTTAAAACTAAAAACCGAACAGCAAATTACCTTTGATGGAAAGTTAAATCACATTATCAATGGAGGAACTGATTGGGTTTATGAAGAAGAATTCTTTTTTACTCGTGCTTTTTTCTGGTCGCCAGATGGTAATCAAATTGCATATTATAAGTTCGATGAAACAGAAGTTCCTATATTTAATATGACAAAATATAAAAGTCAGCTTTATCCCGAAAATTATGCCTTTAAATATCCAAAAGCTGGCGAACCAAATTCTGTAGTTAGCATACATGTTTATGATCTAAAAACGGGAGAAACCAAAACAATGGATATTGGTCCTGAAAAGGATCAATATATTGCTCGTATTAAATGGATTACAAGCAATAATCTGGCTATAATCCGCGAAAACAGACTCCAGAATAAAATAGAAATACTTTTATCCAATACCTTAGATGGAACTCATAAAGTTATTTATGAAGAAACCAATAAGTTTTATATTGAGCGTATTAATGACTCATACATGACACTTACAGACGATTCGAAGTATTTTATTATTAACAGCGAAAAAGATGGATGGAACCATCTTTACCTTTATGATATGAATGGGAAATTTATAAATCAGGTTACCAAAGGAAACTGGGAAGTAACTAGTTTTATAGGTATTGACAGTAAAAACAAAACCGTTTATTATCAGGCAGCAGAAGAATCGCCTTTGCGAAGAGAAATTTATTCCATCCAATTTGATAGTAAAAATAAAAAACAATTAAATCAGCAAAAAGGAACAAACCGTGCTGTATTCAGCAAAGGATTCAAATACTTTATTAATTACTACTCGAATGCAAATACTCCAACTGTTATTACATTGCACGATAATAAAGGAAAGCTGATACGAACACTCGAGGATAATGCGAAACTAAAAGAAGTAACCAAAGAATACAATTATGCACCTGTTGAATTTTTAACAATAAACACTGAATCGAGCAAATGGCCATTAAATGCATATATGATAAAACCAGTTGATTTTGATCCAAACAAAAAGTACCCTTTGTTTATGTTTTTGTATGGAGGTCCGGGATCGCAGGAAGTAACCGACAGCTGGTCGAGAGAATGGTACTGGTCACAATTACTTGTACAGAAAGGATACATTGTTGTTTGTGTCGACAATCGTGGTACTGGTGGTCGAGGTGAAGAATTTAAGAAATTGACCTACGGCCAGCTTGGAAAATACGAAACTATTGACCAGATTGAAGCAGCACAATACCTAAGTAGTTTGCCATATATTGATGAAAAACGAACCGGAATATGGGGCTGGAGTTATGGTGGTTTTATGTCAACACTTTGTCTTTTTAAAGGAGCTGATGTTTTCGAAATGGCCATAGCCGTTGCTCCGGTTACTAACTGGAGATATTATGATTCGATATATACCGAAATATATATGGGATTACCCAAAGACAATGCCGAAGGGTATGATGATAACTCGCCACTAAACCATGCCAATAAATTAAAAGGAAAATATTTACTTGTGCATGGCACATCCGATGATAATGTACATTTTCAGAATTCCATAGAACTCTCAGAGAAACTAGTTCAGTCTAATAAGCAATTCGATGAGCAGTTTTATATGGACAAAGATCATGGAATCAGAGGAGGAAATTCACAATTGCATCTCTATATCAAGTTGACAAATTTTATTTTGGAGAATCTTTAAACTAGTACAGAGATCAAGTATCTATTATCAAGACTTAAAAATCTTAATACTTTTTGAAAATCGATTATTGATGTTAACAGAATTTAATTAATTTTGTAACCACAAAATTGCCCAGGTGGTGAAACCTGCCTGCCGGCAGGCAGGTTGGTAGACACACCAGCTTATTTCTAATGTTTTATGTAAATAAATATTGTGTTCTTTTAATATAATAAATAATTGCCCAGATGGTGAAATTGGTAGACACGCCAGCTTGAGGGGCTGGTGCTCGCAAGGGTGTGCAAGTTCGAGTCTTGTTCTGGGCACTAAAATCCTGACGATACTGTCAGGATTTTTTTATTTAAAAAAAATATAAAATAGTTAATCCGCCACAAAAGGCGGATTAACCATTCAAAACCATTGTAAATCTTCTCTTTAACTAATTATTAACTATTATTTAAATGCTTTTTCCAATAATCCATCGCCTGTAACTTTTAGCCTGTCGAAATACTCTGGAACAGGTTTGCCCATAAGTTTATCAACATACATTTTTGCAAGGTACTGTCCAAGCATAAACCCTTGACCGCGTAAACCTATAAATAATCCATTTTCAGGATCAATAAACATTCGTGGTTCAACATAATATCCTGCCCATATAGCCTGAAATCCCACTGTTGATAAATTTGGTATCCAGTCGACAAAAATCTCTGAAGCAATTTCTAAAAACTCCTGTGAATTAATTTTCAGATTCTGAACCGATTCTTTTGGATCAACAGCAGGCGATGCACATCCAATTATCTGACCTGTTTCTGCTAATTGCTGTCCGTAAACAGCAGAAAATCCTTTGTAATTTCTTCTATCGATAAGCATTCCCAATGGACTACCATTAACTCCCATCATTGGTAGGCGACGAGTAATAAATGCCTGGTGTTTTACAG
>JAIFLC010000091.1 GCA_020049295.1 Bacteroidota bacterium | reverse complement strand
ATTTTTTGATTACTCTTTTACGTAATTTTTATCCTTAATAGTGCATCCGATGGCTTTTGTAAAATCCAAGTCTGGATTTTTACCTTCGAGTAGCGAATATATGGCATTTGCTAAATATTTTTGAATTACTGCTGTTGCGTCTTTGTAATTATCGTCTATAGCACCAATATACTTTACAATAAAATCATTCCCGTTTTTTTGAAGTAAATAAACATGGGGTGTACGTTTTGCTCCATAAATTTTATAAACTTCTTGAGTCGAATCGAATAAATAGGGGAATGTAAATAATTTTTCTTTTGCTCGAATAATCATCTTCTCATATGAATCCTCTGGTGATAACACCGGATCATTTGGATTAATTGCTATTACCGGATACCCTTTTGCCCTAAATTCATCATCTAGTTCAATAATTCTGTCTTCGTAAGCTATAGCATACGGACAATGATTACATGTAAAAATAACTATAGCACCTTTCTCGGCTGGTTTATAAGTGTATAGGGAAATCTCTTTACCATCCACATTTTTTAGCTTAAAGTCAGTAGCTTTATCACCGGTTTTATATCCTTGTGCAAACATTGTCGAAAAACTAATCAACAAAATTGAAATTATAATAATCGATTTTTTCATAGCATATTTGGTTTTAGTTTAACTTCCTTTATCTGCTTACTTGTTCCATGTCCCTGGTTAATGGCTACTGCTTACTTTTTTCACTTCCTTCTCCAGTTCTTCGTATGTAAATGATTGTTCAAAAAACAACCGTTTATTTTTGTGGTATATAAGAGTTGCAGGTAATGCACCCGACCAATTGGTATTAACTTTATCAATCCACTCGTTGCTGTTAGGATCGTCAAGAATAACAATCCATGGTTTTAACAAATGTTTGTCAGCAAAACTCTTAACTCTTTTTTGATAATCCTTTCCAAAATCAAGGCTAACTAAAATTACACGAACTTTATTTTTGAGATATGTGTTGTGTAACTGATTAAATGCTGGCATTTCTGTAACACATGGGCCGCACCATGTTGCCCAAAAATTAATTACATAGGTAGTATCACTTTTCTGATTTAATAATGGTTCCAGCTGTTGAAAATTATAAACATTATAATGCTGCGAAAAGCTTTTTTGCGCAAATGCGATAAAAAAAATAATACTTATCAGAATTTTAAATCTCATTTATAACTCCTAAATTTATCTGATAAACAGCTTTGTTTTATAATTGTTCAATTTTCAATAGTTAAACGAATTGTGCTGTGCAATAGTCTAATTGCTAAATTTATCACATCCTAAAATATACTCAACCCTATGAAACGAATCCTTTTTTTCACCAGAATCATTAGTTTTTGTGTGATTATCCAATTTGTTTTGGTAAACAGCAACAGTTTACTGGCGCAACAAAATTCAATTCCAACTCCTGAAAGTCATTTTGGTTTTAAACCCGGAACCGATAAAATGCTCTTTAACTACGAAAGTTTAATCGGATATCTGCAAAAACTTGACGATGTTTCTCCGAGGGTTAAAATGATCCAGATTGGTAATTCTCCAATGGGTAAACCCATGTATCTTGTTTTTATTTCGTCGGCCGAAAATATTGCCAACCTTGACAGGCTAAAGTTTATTAATAAGGAGCTGGCACTTAATCCAAATATTACTGAGGAGCAAATAACTGAATATATAAGTGAAGGAAAAGTATTTGCACTTTTTACCCTTTCTATGCATTCAAACGAAGTTGCTCCTGCTCAGGCTGCACCTCTTATTGCATACGAAATGATAACATCAAACGATAATAATTTAACAAAATGGCTCAATGATGTTGTTTATATGATGGTACCAAACCACAATCCCGATGGAATGAACATGGTTGTTGATCATTACAACAAGTACAAAGATACAAAGTACGATGGTGCATCATTACCCGGATTATACCACAAATATGTTGGACATGACAATAACCGCGATTTTGTTGCATTAACACAGGATGATACCAAAGCTATTGCGGCTATTTATAATAAAGACTGGTTTCCACAGGTTATGGTCGAAAAGCACCAGATGGGATCGACTGGTCCACGTTATTTTGTTTCTCCACCTCACGACCCTATTGCCGAAAATATTGATGCCGGAATTTGGAACTGGATGAAAATTTTCGGTGCAAATACCATAACCAAAATGACCAAGGCAGGACTTAACGGTGTTTCGCAAAACTATCTGTTTGATGATTACTGGCCAGGTGCAACAGAAACGTGTATATGGAAAAATGTGATTGGAATGCTAACCGAAGCTGCAAGCGTTAAATATGCAACTCCTATTTATATTGAGCCAAATGAGCTTCGTGCAGGCGGAAAAGGAATGGGCGAATATGCTAAAAGCATTAATATGCCAGAACCCTGGACTGGTGGATGGTGGCGCTTAAGTGATCTTATGGATTATGAAATGGTTTCAACAATGTCGTACATCGAAACAGCATCTATTTACAGGAAAGAAATTTTGCAGTTTAGAAATGATATTTGTAAAAAAGAAGTAAATAAAGGTCTTACTCAAGCTCCTTATTATTATGTTTTTCCAAAAGAACAAGCAGACCAGAGCGAACTGGTTAATCTGGTTAACTTACTAAATGAACATGGAATTCAGGTTTATGAACTCGATAAAGATATTCAGATTGACAATATTAGTTATTACAAAGGTGATATTATTGTTCCTTTAAATCAACCATTCCGATCCTTCATAAAAGAAATGCTCGAATCACAAGTGTTTCCAGCACGACATTATACTCCCGGTGGATTGTTGATCGAACCCTACGATATTACATCATGGTCTTTGCCATTGCATCGTGGAGTTAAGGTTAAAGAGATAAATAAAAATCATGAACAATTCAAAAATGCGTACAAACCAGTCGCAATTCCCTTTACATGGTACAATTCAACAAACGAAAACTATTCCTCAATTATATTAACTTCAGTAAACAATGCTAGCTATAAAGCAATTTTTACCGCACTTAATGCAGGAATAAAAGTTGAGCAAATAACTGAGGATTATGTAAACAACAATAGCTTAATTCCCGCTGGAAGCTTTGTTATTCAAAAAGGAAATACCATAAATAAAGTGTTGGAAGTTCTAAACACAAATCCAATTTATATAACAGGTGAGATATCGGCAAAAAAGAGGGTTATAAGCATGCCACGAATTGCTTTTATGGAGAGCTGGTTTCATGCTATGGATGCCGGATGGACAAGATTTGTGCTCGATTCTTATGGCATTCCATTTAAATTACTTCGTCCGGTGGATATTGAGACTACTGATCTGGAAAAAACATTTGATTTGATTATTATTCCTGATGAACAAAAATCAGTTTTAATTGATGGTAAATACTCAAGGCAAAACGAGCAATACTTTATGAGTTATCCACCTGAATATTTAAAAGGAATGGGGAAAAAGGGATTGGAAAAAGTATTGAAATTTATTGATGCTGGTGGTAAAGTAATTGCATGGAGCGATGCAACAGAGCTTTTCGCTGGCCTTCAATCATACTCCATTGACGAGAAAAAAACAGAAGATTTTGAGTTCCCTGTAAAGAACATATCAGAGGAAATACAAAAATCAGGATTTCAATGTCCCGGATCGCTATTAAAAGTCGAGCTTATTAAGCATCCAATAACCTATGGATTGCCAGGAACTATTGGCGTATTTCATCGCGAAGGTCCCATTTTCAGAACATGGCAACCTAGTTTTGATGTTGACCGACGAGTTATAGGCACATTTCCTGAAAAAGATATTTTAATCAGCGGTTATGCCGAAAATGAAGAAAAGATTGGTGAAAAAACATCCATTGTATGGCTTAAAAAGGGGAAAGGGCAAGTTGTATTGTTTAGTTTCAGTCCGCAGTTCAGAGCTTCGACTCCAGGAACATATAAATTGCTTTTTAATTCAATTCTTTTATAAATATAAAATCTATAGAAATAAAAAAGGATTAGCAGAAATGCTAATCCTTTTTTATTTAAAAAACCTATTAGCATTTATTTCTGGCACATGGACTATTGGTAATAAAGAAACCAAAGAAAGCACCAAAAAAAACATTCGTTATAATGTCTTTTGTATTCATATTATTAATCAACATTCCTTCTGAAACGTAAGTAAATGCAAAACCTAAAATTGCTCCGATAAGGATATAAATAACTGATTTTCTGAATTGTTTCGAGTAAAACAATCTACTAAACCAATTCCCTTCTTGCTTTATTTCTAATTGTTTAAATTCCATAATCTAACTATATAAATATATGCAAATATAAATAATACTAAGTTAAGATTAACATTTCCGGCAACACTAAAAAAAGAACCCTTGTAGTTGTTTAGTCTACAAGGGTTTACTTTTATTGCCAGTGGGCCCACCTGGGCTCGAACCAGGGACCACCTGATTATGAGTCAGGTGCTCTAACCAGCTGAGCTATAGGCCCAGAAAATTTTATTGTTTTTATTATTCAATAAAATTCGGATTGCAATATTAACGAAATGTTATTAATTAAGCAATAATTTTAAAAAAAATCCTATGATTTTTATCTTCATTTTTACCGGATAATTGGAATAATGGAAGATTGCACTAGTCTAAAAGTCTAAAAGTTTTTTAATGAATAGCCTAAAAAAACTATACCATCTTTCCAAATATCCATTTTTCCAATTTTCAAATAATTTTATTTCAGTTTGCCAAGTTTTTCCATGGTTGCAAGAAGTAACCCAATCACATTATGTACATTCTTGTTAAAAATCTCAATTATTTCTTTCCAGCTTACAGGTTCTTCATCGGTTTTCCAGCAATCGTAATCGGTACTCATGGCAATTGCTGCATAAGGTATTTCTAACTCATTTGCCAGTATTGCTTCCGGTGCTGTCGACATGTTTATTACATCAGCTCCCCATAATCGGAACATATTTGATTCAGCTCGGGTCGAGAAACGAGGGCCTTCGATGGTTACCACTGTACCTTTTTTATGATATTTAAGTTTTAACTCCGCAGCAGATTCAATTAGTGTTTTTCTGAGTTGTTCATTAAACGGATTAGCCATTACGGTATGTTTCATATCGCCGGGTTCAAACTTATCAAAAAAACTTACATTTCGGTGTTTTGTAAAATCAATAAACTGATCGAGAATAATCAGGTCACCACGACTTATTTCGTCGCGTAAACTGCCACAAGCTGTAGTTGCCAGAATAAAATCACATCCATATTCTTTTAAAGCCCATATATTGGCTCTGTTATTTACCTGTGTGGGAGGAATAGTATGTTTTTTCCCATGTCGCGAAAGAATAGCAACTTCTATGTTTCCTATTTTTCCAATGGTTAAATCTGAGCTTGGATCGCCATAAGGAGTAACGATCTTTTTTGTTTGGGGTGATTTTAAAATATC
>JAIFLC010000098.1 GCA_020049295.1 Bacteroidota bacterium | reverse complement strand
GAACCACCATCAATAGATTTCAGAATTCCACTTTCAGTAGCGGCAATAATTATATCATCATCATTTGGATCGATAATAATCCTATTAACATACTCAAAATCTTCATTTCCTGCTGTAGCACCCAATTGAACCCAATCTGCTCCTTTATTAATAGATTTAAATATTCCACTTCCTTTTAAATAGGTTCCACCAGGAAAACTTTCCCCTGTTCCAGCATAAATAACATTCGTGTTTGAAGCAGACATTGCTATTGTATTAGCTGATAAGTTAGGAAACTCATCAGTTAAACAAGTCCATGTTGCTCCGCCATCAGTAGTTTTCCATACACCACCTGTTGCAGCACCTGCAAACCATGTATTATGGGTTGCATCATCAGGATCAACGATTAAACCACGAGTACGACCTCCAACATTTGCTGGTCCACGCTCGACCCATACTATTTCACTTGATTCTAATTTTAAACCTTTTCTCTTTGCCAATGCCTTATTATATTCTGACATTCTATAATTTGAAGGATATTTACTCTTATCTTGTCCAAATTTTGTAGTTATAGCTTTAAAATACTTTGTAAACTCATTAGGCTTATCAGCCTTATTATAGCCTTTTTTACGTTTTTCTTTTTTAATTGCATATTGGTAATCCCAATACTCTTGCGGAGTAAAGGTCTCTCCTAGCTGAATTTTTTTGCTGTTCGTTTTTGTAAGTATAAAAACACCAGCAATCCCAGCTATTATAAATAAAACGAGAATTGTGTAAATTTTTTTCATAGTAAGATTTTGATTAATTTATAAATTATTAATTATGTCTGAATTAACTTCTTTCACCTCATTGGTTTCGCAGTTTATAAGGATATACGCTTTACTTTTATCAGTTACTTGGTCAACTATTCCTAAGAATTGAGTTAATAATAATTGTTTATTATCAAACCACCTGATTAGCGAGTTGCTATATTGATTTTTATATGTGATCTCTTGATTCTCTGCATTTATAACAACAATTTTAATATTACTTGTAGGTGTTGCAGATGTAATTGCAGTTTCAGCAACAAGCAGGTAAAAACTTTTATCATTATTTGGTATTACTTGTACCGAATCGTTTTCAGTAAAATTTGACTTTATTGTTTCAGAAATAAACTTTTCAATCGTATCCAATTTATCTGATACAGTTTTTTTTGATGTTTTGCATGAAAGGAACAATAAAAAAACCAAAGGCACTATTATTATTGGAAATTTTAAAATTATTTTCATTATACTAAATAATTAATCAATAATATGACACTTTTTTGAGAGCAGGGTTTAGATTGCAAATCTAAAATTATTTAACGTTTAAACAAATTATTGATTGATAATATTATAAGTAATAAACTAACCAGAATAAGTTATCGATTATCAATAAAGCAGTTAGGTCAATCAAATTAATCTATTGTTAATTTCTAAACTGACAATTAGTTCTCAAAAAACCAAAATTATAAAGCAAAATATTACATTTGTACACTAAATAATGAATAATTTTAATGTGTAAAATACAATGAGCTTATTAAACAACGTGTTAACAAAATTTTTTGGAAATAAATCGGACAGGGATATTCGTGAGGTAAATCCTTTTATTGATTTAATAAAGAATGAATATGGATCAATTGTAAATCTTAGCAATGATCAATTAAGAGAAAGATCGGAACAAGTTAGAAAAGAGATTCGTGAATTTATTAAGGAAGAAGCAGATAGAATTGAAGACCTAAAAATAAAGGCTGAACTAGATGAGACTGCTGTTGATGAAAAAGAGAATATCTATCAGGAAATTGATAAACTTGAGAAGGAAATTGATAAAAAACTGGAAGAAAAGCTAAATGAGGTTTTACCTGTAGTGTTTTCTATTGTTAAAGATACTGCCCGAAGATTTAAGGAAAATGATTATATTGAAGTTACCGCAAACGATTTTGACAGAGATCTTGCAGCCATTCACAACCATGTTGAAATTATAAATAATCGTGCAAAATACCATAATTCATGGATTGCTGGTGGTAATGAAACCAAGTGGGAAATGATTCATTATGATGTTCAGTTAATTGGTGGTGTTGTATTGCATAATGGTAAAATTGCTGAAATGGCAACTGGTGAAGGAAAAACATTAGTTGCAACATTGCCTGTTTTCTTAAATGCACTTACTGGTCGAGGTGTACATGTTGTTACTGTTAACGATTACCTTGCCAAACGTGACTCTGAATGGATGGGTCCTATATTTCAGTTTCATGGTTTATCAGTTGATTGTATTGATAAACATGAGCCCAATTCAGATGCCAGAAGAAAAGCATATTTAGCTGATGTTACTTACGGTACAAATAACGAGTTTGGCTTTGATTATCTGCGTGATAATATGACAAGTAATCCTGATGAACTTGTTCAGCGAAAACATAATTATGCTATTGTCGATGAGGTTGACTCAGTTTTAATTGATGATGCAAGAACTCCATTAATCATTTCAGGTCCGGTTCCTAAAGGCGAAGATCAGCTTTTTGATGAACTAAAACCAAAGGTGGAGATATTGGTTGAGGCACAGAGAAAAATGGTGAATCAAATTTTGGCCGATTCGAAAAAAGCATTAACTGATAAAGATACTGAAAAAGGAGGTTTCCTTTTGCTTCAGGCATATAAAGGATTACCAAAAAATAAAGCATTAATTAAACTTTTATCTGAAGAAGGAAACAAAAGTTTAATGCTTAAAACGGAAAACTTTTACATGCAGGAAAACAATAAAAACATGCACAAAGTTACCGATGAGCTCTATTTTATTATTGATGAAAAGCATAACTCAATTGAAATGACCGACAAAGGAATCGATTTGATTACATCAAAATCAGATGATTCTTCTTTCTTCATTTTACCAGATATTGGATCAGAAGTTGCTGATCTTGAAAAATCAAATCTTGATGAAAATGCTCGTTTAGCAAAGAAAGATAAACTATTACAGGATTATGCTATTAAATCTGAAAGAGTACATACAATTAATCAATTACTTAAGGCATATGCTTTATTTGAAAAAGATGTCGAATATGTAGTAATTGAAAATAAGGTTAAAATCGTTGATGAGCAAACTGGTCGTATAATGGAAGGCCGCAGATATTCTGATGGTTTGCATCAGGCAATAGAAGCAAAAGAGAAAGTTAAAATCGAAGCTGCTACACAAACCTTTGCAACTATTACACTCCAAAATTATTTCAGAATGTATAAAAAGCTTGCTGGTATGACCGGTACAGCTGAAACAGAAGCTGGTGAACTTTGGGATATTTATAAACTGGATGTTGTGGTAATTCCAACGAATAGGCCAATCACAAGATCCGATCACGAGGATTTAGTATATAAAACAAAACGTGAAAAATATAATGCCGTTGGTGAAGAAATTATTAGCTTAATTAATAAAGGCAGACCTGTTCTTGTAGGAACAACATCTGTTGAAATTTCGGAGTTATTAAGTCGTATGCTTAAAATGAAGGGAGTTAAGCATAATGTGTTAAATGCAAAATTGCATCAGAAAGAAGCAGATATCGTTGCTGAAGCAGGTAAGTCCAAAACGGTGACTATTGCTACAAATATGGCTGGTCGTGGTACTGATATAAAATTATCGAATGAAGTTAAAGAAGCTGGTGGTTTGGCTATTGTAGGTACCGAACGCCATGAATCACGTCGTGTTGACCGTCAGTTACGTGGTCGTGCAGGACGACAAGGTGATCCGGGATCTTCTCAATTTTTTGTTTCACTTGAGGATGATTTAATGCGTCTTTTTGGTTCGGACAGAATTGCAAATATCATGGATAGGCTTGGACTTAAAGAAGGCGAAGTAATTCAGCATTCAATGATCTCAAAATCTATTGAGCGTGCTCAGAAAAAAGTGGAAGAAAACAACTTTGGTATACGTAAACGATTGCTCGAATATGATGATGTTATGAACTCGCAGCGTGAGGTTATTTATAAACGTCGTCGACATGCTTTATTTGGAGAACGATTGAGCGTTGAAATCGCAAATATGATGTACGATGTATGTGATAATGTTTTAAGAGAATTCCAAAATAATTCTGATTATGAAGGATTTAAATTTGAATTGATCAGAACTTTTTCAATTGAATCACCAATTACAGAAGAAGAGTTTCTAAGAGAGGATGCTAATACTTTAATTGAGAAACTTTATCATATTGTTCTTTCTACCTATAAGCGTAAAGAAGAAGCTATTGCTCAACAGGCTTTTCCCGTAATTAAGGATGTATTCGAAAAAAGTGGACATACTTACGAAAATATTGTTGTACCAATAACTGATGGACAACGAACAATACAGATAATTACAAACCTTAAAAAAACTGTAGAAACTGAAGGACGGGAATTGGTTAAATCCTACCAGAAAACAGCAATACTTGCCAATATTGATGAATCGTGGAAAGAACATTTGCGTGAGATGGATGATTTAAAACAATCCGTTCAGGCTGCTACATACGAGCAAAAAGACCCATTATTGATCTATAAATTTGAATCGTACGAATTATTCAAAACAATGATCGATAAAGTTAACCGCAGTGTGGTTTCAACTTTGGTCAAAGGTCATCTTCCAATACAGGATCCCGATCAGGTTAGAGAAGCTCAACAGCGTAGAAGAACAGATTACAGTAAGTATCAAACCAGCAGATCAGATGGAACTGGTGATACAAGAGAACAGCAAAAAACTCAACCCGTTCGAGTAGAAAAAAAAGTTGGCAGAAATGATCCTTGTCCTTGCGGCAGTGGTAAAAAATACAAAAACTGTCATGGTCAAAACGAATAAAATTTATTATCACTAAGCATTATAAAAAAGCGATGTTTAAATTCATCGCTTTTTTTGTTTTAATAATTCATCAAAAACTATTGTCCAGTTAAAATTGAAACAGATAAAGATGTCGCAACTAAGTTGCTATATGAGTTTTTTATTGTATTTATTTACAAAGATATAGAAACTGCGTTGCTGAAAGTAATGCTGCGTAGCAGCTTAAACTTTGTAGAATTAAATTTGTAAAAAAATAAGCCACATAGTGGCGAAATCTAATGAAATGATTAATATTCAGATTAAAAGCTTTAGTTAAATTTTAACCGGACAACAATGAATTAAATATTATAAAACCATCTTAGATCAATCAAAAGAATGGATCGTTTTTCAAAAAAAGGAGTTATTGATTTATGAATTACTAATACCACTTGTAATACTTTAAACCGATAATAAAAGTTATAAGTCCCAATGAATTAAGGACAAAGATATATTTCCAAACTTCCATAAATCCCGCACTTTCATTAAAAATTGCTTTAATACCATCAGCAAGCATTGTTAAAGGCAAGGCCTGAATAAAAGGAACTACAAAATCAGGGAAATTATAATAACTAAAATAAATTC
>JAIFLC010000172.1 GCA_020049295.1 Bacteroidota bacterium | reverse complement strand
ATTATTATTCCTGAAAACAATATAGTTGAATATAAAGAAGCTTTGATTTTCGCTTTTTTGGGATTATTAAGGACAACCAATCAGATCAATTGTTTAGCATCAGTTACCGGAGCAAAGCGTGATTCAAGTTGTGGAGTTATTTATCAACCTTAACCTCTCATTTCTGTACTTTATTAATCAAAAATTTTAAACTATTTAAAAACATTTTTGTCTATAATTGTATTCAAAAAGATTTAAACAAAATTTATGGAAAATTTTACTGCTTATAATCCCACCAAACTTCATTTTGGAAAAAATGTTATTGATAAACTTGGTGAAACGATTAATGAATATGGTAAACGAGTATTATTAATTTATGGTAAAGGATCTATTCAGAAAAATGGAATTTACGATAAAGTTATTCAGCAATTAAATCTTGTTCAGGCTGAGGTAACTGAGTATTATGGAATTAAATCAAATCCATTGGTTGATGATGTATCACGTGCAGCACAGCTTGGAAAACTCAATCATATTGATGTTATTGTAGCTGTTGGAGGTGGAAGCGTAATAGATTCAGCAAAAATTACAGCCCTTTCAATTGCCAATAATACTGATCCTTGGGCATTTATGACATACAAAGTAAAACCAATAAAAACAGTACCTGTTATTGCTGTTTTAACACTCGCAGCAACTGGAACCGAAATGAATGGAGCTGCAGTATTGCAAAATCATAAAACAGGTGAGAAAAGAGGATTTGTTTCTACATTGATGTATCCACAGCATTCGTTTCTTGATCCGGAATTTACCTTTAGTGTTCCTAAAAATTATACAGCATATGGCATTGCCGATCTAATTGCCCATAGTCTCGAAGCATATTTTGGTGAAGGTGATGCAACATTATCTGATCGCTTTGTTGAAGCAATTATAAAAGAAGCCATGGAAGTTGCTCCTCTTGTATTAGAGAAACCTACGAATTACGATTATAGATCAAGAATAATGTGGGCAGCTACAACCGCCCTAAATGGTCTTACTAGTCACGGACGTAAATACGGCGACTGGGGCGTTCATGATATTGGACATAACCTGTCGTTTTTATATGATACCGCACACGGAGCAACTTTATCTATTGCTTATCCTGCATGGCTAAAATTACATAAAGACAGAATTCCTGAACGAATAGCCAAGTTAGGGAATCAACTATTTGGAACAAATACTGTTGATGAAACGATTACACATTTAGAGAAATTCTTTAAATCTATCGAATGCCCTATAAAACTTTCTGAAATTAATATTGGTAAAGAAAAGAAGAACGAGATCATTAATCAAATGATACAAACTCAAATCAATGGGTTGGTATATAAATTAACAGATGAAGATCGAACAAAAATTGTTGAATTAATGTTATAATATTCTATGATCTTGACTTCCTAAAACTTTTAAAATTTAATTATTTTCCTATTTTTGTCAAATCCAGATTAATAATGATAAACTGTAATAAATAAACTATGAAAAAATCGATTTTAACAATCACCCTAACAGCTATACTCATTGTATTGGTTAATATATCAAACTATGCGTGTACAAACTTTTTAATAACAAAAGGAGCCACAGTTGATGGATCAACAATGATTTCATATTCAGCTGATTCACATGTGCTTTTTGGTGAACTATATCATTGGCCTGCAGCGGATTATCCTGAAGGAGCAATGATGAAAATTTATGAATGGGATACTGGCAAATATCTTGGAGAAATACCTCAGGTAAGACATACATTTAATGTAGTTGGAAATATCAACGAATATCAGGTTGCTATTGGCGAAACAACATATACTGGTCGTGAAGAATTATGGGATTCAACAGGATTAGTTGATTATGGAACTTTAATTTACACGGCACTTCAAAGATCAAGAACTGCTCGTGAGGCGATTCATATTATGACTGATCTTGTAGCAAAATATGGATACCATAGTACAGGTGAATCTTTTTCAATTTCGGATGCAAACGAGGTTTGGATTATGGAATTAATTGGTAAAGGACCTGGAGTAAAAGGCGCAGTTTGGGTAGCAAGAATGATCCCTGATGGATATATTTCAGGACATGCAAACCATGCACGCATAACTACTTTCCCTTTTAATAAAGTGAATGATTTTAATGATCCCAAGCAAACAACTTTTCACTCATCTGATGTAATTACCTTTGCACGCGAAAAAGGCTATTATAGCGGAAATGATAAAGATTTTAGTTTTTCGGATGTATATGCTCCAATAGATTTTGGTGGTGCACGTTTTTGCGAAGCACGCGTTTTCTCTGGATTTAACAAAGTAAACAGCCAAATGGGACAATATCTAGATTATGCAATGGGTAAAGATCTTAAAAACAGAATGCCATTATGGGTAAAAGTTGATAATAAATTAACGGTTCACGATGTTATGGGATTAATGCGTGATTACTATCAGAATACGCCAATGGACATGACCCAGGATATTGGAGCAGGTCCTTATAAATCAATAGTACGTTGGAGACCAATGACCTGGAAAGTTGATGGCGAATCATATTTACACGAAAGAGCTATTTCTACACAGCAAACTGGTTTCTCATTTGTTACACAAAGCCGCAATTGGTTACCTAATCCTATTGGTGGAATCATTTGGTTTGGAGTTGATGATACCTATACAACTGTTTATTCTCCAATGTATTGTGGAATGACAAGAGTACCCGAAACATTTGCTGTTGGAAATGGTTCAATTATGGAATACAGTGATAATGCAGCATTTTGGGTATTTAACCAAGTTTCAAATCTAGCCTATACCAGGTATTCAGATATGATAAAAGACATTCAGCCGGTGCAACAAGACCTTGAAAAGGGATTTATTGAAGAGGTAAGAGCAATTGATAAAGCTGCTTCAGAAATGTACAAGTCAAATCCTGAATTAGCCATTGATTTTATTACGGACTATTCTGTAACACAAGCAGACAATACTGTTTATACCTGGAAAAAACTTTATGCATATTTATTTACTAAGTATTTAGATGGTAATATTAAATTTTCGCAACCAGTTCCAGAAGGTGATGCTTATATCCCACCTATGGTTAAGTTTCCTGGATACAATGAAGAGTGGTATCGAATGATTGTAAAAGATGCCGGTGATAAATTAAAGGTTATCGGAAAAGATGGACATTAAGAATTTTAAAAAACCGCTAAAAATTAGCGGTTTTTTAATTTTAACCTTTATAAATTAGTATAAAAAAACTTTTTATAAGTCACAAAAGAAGACAGATGGTTTATAATTTGCTTATTACTATTCGCAAACAATTATTTCATTCAACTTATTATAATACAGGAAATCCTGAAAATATAATTAATTGAAGATATCCCTTTTGAAATATTAAAAATTATGCGGATATTTGCAGGCGGAATTAATAAACTTTTTTGAGCAAAATATTATTATTATCAAAAAAATATTTGTAATATTGCGCTCTGTTTAAAAGAAAGAAAAAACTTAAATAGTATATCAGGATGAACTTAATGAAACTAGTAGAAAGTGAATTCGCAGTAAAGAAAGAATTCCCTGAATTTAAAGCCGGCGATACGATTACCGTTCATTATAAGATTAAAGAAGGTAACAAAGAGAGAATTCAGAATTATAGAGGAGTTGTTCTTCAAAGAAAAGGAACAGGAGGAACTGAAACGTTTACTGTTAGAAAAATTTCGGGTGGTGTTGGAGTTGAAAGAATTTTTCCAATGAATTCGCCTTTTATCGAAGAAATAGAATTAAACAAAAAAGGACGTGTTCGCAGAGCTCGTATTTTCTATCTTCGTGATTTAACTGGTAAAAAAGCCAGAATCAAAGAAAAAAGATTCTAAAAATCAATTACAACATAAAAAAACCTTCTGTTTAAAAACAGAAGGTTTTTTATTATCTATATGTTTAGTTTTAATTACCATTTGATTTTAGCTTTTCGGCTTTAATTTTAGCCTCCTCGACAAGCTTATCAGCTTTAATACCAGCTTCTTTAACCAAAGAATCAGCTTTCTTTTTGGCCTCTTTTTTAAGAGCTGTAGCTGATTTTTCAGCGGCTAATTTTGCTAATGGACCTTCTTTAGCGGCTTTCTTAACCAAAGCGTCAGCCTCGTTGTTCGTTTGCTGTAACAATTTATCTGCAGCAATCTGAGCTTCTTCTTTCAATTTTGTAGCTTCTTTTTCAGCATCTTCAATTAATTTCTGAGCTTGTGCAGATACTTCTTCCCCTGCTTTTGCTTTTGTCTGATCTACAAGTTGTTCTTTTGTGGATTTTTTTTCACCACCAGCACTGCTTTTTCCAAGTGAGATTTTTGGATCAGAAGTAGTACCAGTAATATTTGCATTAATATTCAAGCTTTCAGTTTTTTCAATATTTACACCTTTTGATGCAGCTAAATCGAACAACCCAGATACAACTTCATTTGCAGCAGATCCAAAATATTTCATTGGAATATTCAATGCCACATCATAATCCATTGTTTGATCAACACCATGAGAACCTCCCAATACCATTTTTATATCTTCCACTTTTGTCTCGAATGGATCGACATTTATTCTGCCATTACTAATTTTAAAACTAACATTCACATCCTTGAAAGAGTTTCCAGCATTATCACCCAGCTTAACAAGTTTAAATAAGGTAGATAATGTTTGTGAGTTAACAACCTGAATTTCCTTTGATTGCAATCGGCCATAACCTTCAATAGAATTAAGTACTGGGCTCATTGTAGAATCTAGCAATCCAGTATAATCAAGCTTAATGGATACTTTTCCTTTACAATTCTCAAGAATAGATGCCATTTTACCAAGCATTTCAAATGAATTAACAGCTGAGGTTATTTCAATATCGCTAATATCAAGTGACATTTTAGTTGTTGGTTTCTGAATATCCTGTGTATTGTATTCGCCATTCACTCCAAGTTTACCATCAAGCATATTCATATTAATATTTTCCATCAGCACTTTTTTATCTTTTATAATGAAAGCACCTTTTAAATTGGTAATATCCATTTTATCATAAAGAATATGATCAAGCGATGAATTGAGTCTGAAATCAACATTTCCAGGAACCTCGATAATAGTCATTGGCACTTCGGTTGTATCCTCAACCACCACCTCTTCGGTTGACTCTGCCATAAATTCATTTGCATCAATAAATTTCGAATTAAAATTAAAAACACCTTTAATTGTTTCGTCTTTTAATGCAAAAGCAATGTAATTCTCAATTTTTCCATTCAAACTGAAATCACTTTTTCCAATTTGTGCAATAAATGATTGTAGTTCGAGATATTTTGGTGTGAAATTGAATGTAGTCTCAATTATCTTTACGGTAGCAGGCAAATCCTTGCTTTCGAAGATGAAGTTTTTTAGCTGTAGTTTACCAGATGCTTTAAAATCTTCATATTTTTCATTTTCGATTGTTGACATATTACCGGCAATATT
>JAIFLC010000138.1 GCA_020049295.1 Bacteroidota bacterium | reverse complement strand
AATGGCGCTATTTCCATTTTCGGTATTATTTGAATAAGTAACCCATCTTGAATCGGGTGAAAACTGATAATCACGGATTTCGTTTGAATAAGCTTGAGCAATATCTTTTATTGCACCGGTTTCGTTATTAAGCAGTCGTAGTTTTAATGTGCGATCGGAGAAAAGCAGGTATTTACTGTTTGGAGACCATAAATGATCGTATTTCCAAGATACTGAATTAAAGGTAATCTGTTTGGCTTTTGCTCCTTTTTTGTTTTCTAAAAGATAAATTTCATATTCACCGGTTTCATCAGAAACATACGAAATATATTTCCCATCGGGCGACCATACTGGGAGCATTTCACGAATACCTTGGGTATTTGTAAGATTTTCGGTTACTCCGTTTTCGGCTGGTACAGAAAAAATATCTCCCCTGGCATCAAAAAGAGCTCTTTTTCCCGAAGGAGAAACTGAATAACTTTCGATAAATTCAGAAACATTTTTAAAATATGGAAGAATATTCGGGTTATCGAAACTGATGTTAACGGTTAATTTCTCAGTGTTACCCGTTTCGAGATTTAATTTGTATATATAACCTCCGTTTTCATAAGCAAGCATTCCATTTTCGCCTGATGGCCACATAACATCGAATTCAGAATGTTTTGTAATCTGAACAGTTTCTTTAGTGTTTATATCATAGCTGTAGATATTAAGTGTAAGATCTCTGTCGGAGGCAAAATAGATTTTGTTTTTATACCAGGTTGGAATCTGATCGGTTCCGACAAAATCAGTAATACGTTCTGATTTATCATTTACCAAATCGTAAATCCACAAATCGCTGGCTCGGCCACCTTTGTATCTTTTCCATGTTCTGAATTCTCGATCAACAGGAGTAAAGCATAGTTTAGTATTATCTGGAGATAAGGCAGCAAAACCTCCGTTAATAATTTGCATCGGTTTTTCTAGTCCACCATCGATACTTACTAAAAAGTATTTTCCATTTCGGTCTCCAAAAGGGGTTCTGTTTGCACGGATAAGAATATTTTTACTATCCGAAGTCCAGTCGAGAACAACATTATCCCAACCACCACGTGGCGGCATAATGCCTACTTCGTTGTAGTAAGTTAGTTGTTTTGGTGTTCCACCGGTAGCTGGAATGATATAGATCTGTCTGCTACCCGAATATTCGGCTGAAAAAGCAATCCATCTACCATCAGGAGAAATTTTTGGAAATAGTTCCAATCCTAGGTGTGATGTTAGTCGTTTTGCATCACCACCGGTTGAATTAACGGTCCAAATATCGCCGGCATATACAAAAGCAATAAGGTCTTTATTAATATCCGGAAATCGCAATAAACGCGAATCGTTTTCTGCTCTTACTATATTTGTTGCAAATACAAAAGCAAAAACCGAGATTACAAATGATCGAACTATTTTTTGCATGATTTTATGTATTAATTTAATGAGTATTTGACATTGATTGATCACGAAGGATTAAAACCAAAATATAAAATTAATTTAAATAGTTGAAAGTTGCCATAGGTTATAATCTGTTAACAAAATTGTAATGTAGTTGTTCTTTATTTAAACCAAATATATTTATCTTCGATATAGTTGTATTTACAATTGATTTAATTTTATGATAGGATTTGTAAAACGCGTATTTCGAATAAGCTGTTGTCTTTTAGTATTATTCTTTGTATTTCTAATTTCTCTAGATATTATTATCCATAATGATTCAAAGAATCAGATTTTTAATTCTACTGAAAATCTTCCCAAAAACAAAACGGGATTACTTTTAGGTACAAGCAAATATCTGTCAAAAGGGGTTGTTAATCAATATTATGCAAATCGTATCGATGCTGCTGTTGAATTGTTTAATCTGGGATTAATTGACATTATCTTAGTTAGCGGAGACAACACTATTAAATACTACGATGAACCTACCACTATTAAAAAGGATTTATTAAAGAGAGGAATACCCGAATCGAAAATATACCTTGATTTTGCTGGAATACGAACGCTGGATTCAGTAGTACGTTCAAAAGAAATTTTTGGACAAATGTGCATTACGGTTATTTCACAGAAATTCCATGTGGAACGAGCTCTTTTTATTGCAAAAAGAAGAGATATTGATGCCGTTGGTTATATTGCCAAGGATGTTTCGTTTATGTATGGATTAAAAACCAGAATACGTGAACATTTTGCCAGAGTAAAGATGGTGTTGGATTTAATTATGGGCAAAGAACCTCATCATTTAGGTGAAAAGGTGGAAATAATATAGTTATCTTTTTACAAATTTTACTTCAAAAAGTTTTGGCCATCGTTTTCCTGTTATAAAAATTCTTCCGGAGTTTTTGTCATAGGCTATGCCATTCAGAACATTATCTTGCTCCCCACGGAAACCATCAGGGATAATTTTACGGCAATCGATTCTCTTAATTACTTTACCTGATTTAGGATCAAATGCAATTATTTCTTCTGTTTGATAAATATTTGCATAAATAAGTCCATTAATATATTCGAGCTCATTTAGCATTCTTACAGGTCCTTCGTTGTCGAATATTTCCAATGTTCTTGATTGGGTGAAGTATTCAGGATCAAGAAAATAAATTATTGAAGATCCATCGCTCATGATCAGTTGTTTACCATCGGTAGTTAAACCCCAGCCTTGTGTATCATACTGAAGAGTAGTTAATAACTTAAAACTCTGCTTATCATACACAAAACCAACTCTTGATGTCCATGTAAGCTGTATTATTTTATCTCCCAAAGCAGTAATACCTTCACCAAAATATTGAGCTGGCAAACTTAGCTCTGCCAATATTTTACCCGTTTCAAATTCTGTTTTTCTTAGCACTGACTGCCCATATTGCCCTGTACCTTCATACAATATGCCATCTTCAAAAATTAATCCCTGGGTATATGATTTTATATCGTGAGGGAATGTATTAATTATTTTGCATTCTAGTATTTCAGGAACAATATCTGATTTAAAACGCAACTTTAGATAATACGTATCAATTTGTGCTCCTTCTGAATATGCATAAATTCGTAACTGGTTTTCGCCGGTTCTTAAATTCTCAGTTTTCCAGGTATATGTTAAGCTTTCTATGTTAAGTTTTTCTTTCTGATTTTCAGTTTCAACAACAACAGAATCTATATTAATATCAATCACTTTTAATGCGAGATCAATTTTAATATCTGTACCTACTGCAAATAACTCTTCTGCTTTGGGCGATTTAACTTCAATTACAGAAACTGCCTTTATTTTTTTTTCTGAATCAGCTAGTGGTTCCTTTATTTTTTGTGATTCTTTTTTGTTACAAGAAAGCAAAATCAGGACAATAAATATAAAAAGCAGATTGGATATATTAAACAGTTTCATTTTATATTATTTATTTAAGGATAGGGTTATTTAAATAGTTTCTTCCAAAACGATTTCCTTTGGGATGGAATATTTTTGATTTGTTTTTTAATGTCATCTGAGTATTCATAAGGATTAAGCATTTGCCAGATCTCACTCCATCCGGGAAATCCACCAACATTTCGATCGTCAATATATATATCGGCTTCAATCTTACGGCTTATTGAATCATCAAAAATCTCTTCGGGATAATTTTTATTAGCGGCATAAAACTCAATTCCGTTTTGCTTGCAGTAATCAATAGCTTCCTGTAATTCCTTTCCCGACCTGAATGTCCATAAAATTAAAATGTCACCTCTTTTTTGCAAAGATTTGAGCGTTTCAAAAGCAAAAAGCTTAGGTTTTCCTATTTTTGGATATTCGTGATCGACAATTGTTCCATCAAAATCTACTGCAATTTTCATTTAAAACTTGTTTAGAATAACAAAAGTAAGTATTATTTTGTGAAAACAGGTTAATTCTTATCATTTGAAGATTTGCTCCCGTCGAACGTATATCGGATGGAAAAAATATTCGAGTATAGAGCCAATGATTGGTCTCCAATATCAGTTAGAGCATAATCAATTGAAAATCCTTTGTATTGAATTCCAATACCGAAATTTGGTTGAAAAGTCATCGATTCGTTATTATCATATTCTACTACTCGTTGAAAATTCCCTAACCCAAATCGTATAAATGCTAGTTTGTTGTAATCTATTTCTATTCCCAGATGCGGATCAATACTTATCGGATCACCTTCTATTAACACATGGCGCTGACCATCAAAAGTAAAATCCATATCTAATTCCACCAGACCATTAAATTTTTTATGAATTGGAAACTCACGAGAAATACCTAATAATACTCGAGGTAAAGTAATCTCAAGCGAATTGTCGGGTGCAAAATTAGTAATGGAATCATTTACTTCAATAATTAGTTCTTCTTCATTAAATGTCCAGGCATTGAAGGTAGAGGTAATATCTCGTACAAGAACTCCATAATTCCATTTATTATGTTTATACTGGGCGCTTGCATCGAGGCCAAAACCCCATGCATGAGCAAATTTTCCAATGTTTCGGTAAATGATTTTTACATTGGCTCCATAGGATAATCCTTGAATTTGTGATTTTCTGGCATACGAAAACAAAAAGGCATAATCAGCAGCCGAAAATTTAGAAATGCGGTCGTAGTCAATATTTCCTTCTTTATCAATTAAATCAGTTGTATTTGGAATGTCATCAACCCCAAAGCGAATAATACTTGCACCTAGCCATTGCAGAGAATCAAGCTTCATTGAAGCTCCTATATAATCATATTTGGCAATTCCAGCAAAATATTCGGCGTGCATAACTCCTGCATCAAAATCATTTATCTGCGATGTTAATCCGGCGGGATTCCAGTAGCAAGAAGAGGCATCGTTAGTACTTGCAATAACCGAATTTCCCATAGCTAATGCTCTTGCACCAACACCAACAGACAAAAACTCATTACTGTACTTTGGAGCTTGCCCCATAGCGATTATCGAAACAACAATAGAAATTAGTATGAGTAATATTTTGCGCATTTAATATACTGTTTCAGCTTTTTTCAGGAATCAAACTTAGTAATTAATAAATAATTTATCAAACTCTAAATTTTAACTTATTTTTGTATTTATTATTGTTCAACTTTCATCAAATTTTGATATTGTGATGTCAATTAAAAAGTATATACCAAATTCAATAACATCTTTAAATCTCTTATCGGGCTGTATCTCAATCCTTTTATCTTTTGAAGGTTACATGCTTGCTGCTGTATACCTTATTTTTCTTGCCGCCATTTTCGATTTTCTTGATGGAATGACAGCCCGCCTATTAAAGGCATACTCAGTATTAGGTAAAGAACTCGATTCCTTAGCCGATGTTGTGAGCTTTGGTGTTGCGCCAGCATTCATTGTTTTCCAAATGATGAAGATATCGTTGCTTGGTTCTGAGCACGTTCCATTACTTGAGTTTGTCCCTACATGGAAAGTATTATTCCTTTTAGTTCCATTTTTAATACCTGTTTTATCTGCAATTCGTCTTGCCAAATTTAATATTGACGAACGACAGACCGATTCGTTTATTGGATTGCCAACACCTGCCAATGCACTGTT
>JAIFLC010000035.1 GCA_020049295.1 Bacteroidota bacterium | reverse complement strand
ACTGATGCCGAAGTAACGTATTTTATTTTTTCGCAGGCGGTTGCAAAAGAGAAGTTTTATTATCCAGGTAAGGATGCTTTTTTTGAATAGAAAATGAGTTTGGGGATTTAAAATCCAATATCAAAATACCTACTAACCACATCGCTGAAGGCATGTTCCTGGTTGCTGCTGCAAACCGGGAATTTTTGTTGTAAGTCATCCGGTGCATTGGCAACAATGTAACTACGTGCAGTAAATTCAAGCATATCCAAATCATTATAATCGTTGCCTACGCTTATGGTTTTTTCGGATGATATGTTGAGTTTTTTGCACAACCATTTAATTGCTTGTCCTTTGGAAACATTCTTGGGAAAAATCTCCATCCATATAGATTCTCCATCAAGGGGTGAGGTCGTGCGGATGATCTTGATATCATCAAATTTTTGGCTAATATTGTCGAATAGCATTAAATCGTTTGGAAATACAGCAATTATCTGACATGCATGTGAATGTTTTATACTGGTTTTGTCCATTTCAACAGCAAAATCGTAATAAACCTGAATTCTTTTTTCAAAATCAGGGTTTGGTTTTCCAGAGCGGTGATAAATAAATTTATGGTTATCAGGGATAATCTCATGAATCATAAAATCAACCTTATGTTCAATTAGGATTTTTGAGATTTGTGCTACTTCAATATCTGGTAAATATTCAGAATGAATTATTGTTTTGTTTTTCCAGTTATATATTCCTGCACCTGATGAAAAAATAAGATAATCAATAGGAAATGATGGCTTAATAACTTTTGAGAACGAATAAAAATTACGACCGGTAGCAATAACACGCAGGATGTTGTTTTCACCCAACCAATAAAGGCTTTTCATGTCGGTAAGACTCACTTCTTTATTGTCGTTAAAAAGAGTACCATCGAGATCTGTAATTACCATTTTCCAGTTTTTATCCTTCATCATTTCTCCAAATTAAAGATCTATTGCAATTACATTAAAAAAAGTTTTCAAATCGTCTCTGTACGTCATCGATGAATCGAATTTCCATAGCCATTTTTCTGAAAAATTACCGGGTGTAAGATCAGAAAAAACGGTAGGATTTGTTCCGATAAGTGTGTTTTCTTCATTAAAGAGTTCTTCTTCAACATCACAGATTAAACAGGTTTTGTTTTTTGGCAAACTATTTATATGAGTTTGTTGAATAACGGTAGCTATCTCTTTCAATTCATTTTCAGAAAAAGTATTGAAGGGTTTTAGATAATCGGTAATAATTATGCTTAACTGACTTACTATGTTTAAAGAAATTACAAAATCGATATCATCAGGTATTAGATACGAAAATGAATTGATTTCCGAAATTAAAGCATTTAGCAGATATTTTTTGCCAGGTTTTATGTTTCTGTAAATAAATTCAATCAATCCACCAGTTAAGTCTGCTTTTAAAAAATGTACATTTGAAAGAGTATTCGTTTTTTTAATTATTTGTTTTGGATGAAGGATATCAGCAAGAATAACTTCCTGAAAATTCTGAGATAATTCATTAATAGGGCAATCGAGTAACCAACCGCTACCTAAAACCAGAACTTTGCCTTTTTTTTTCGTTTTTAAAGATTTCTGAATGAATTTTTTGGAATTCTCCAAATGTAAATCCCAACCTTCCCTTTCTCTCAAATATCTTCTAATAATACCTTGCTGATCAGAATTATATTGCATTCTTTGTAGTATTAATACTGATTTTATTTTACGAAGAAATTCTTTCACAAGCATATTTTTAGTTAATACAGAGATAAAAAGTTTTTTTATTATTCCCTAATTTTAAAATAGTAAATTTGAATGCAAAATGCATGGAATACTTATGATAAAAGGTTAAACAAGTAAACTTTTTAATTCGAGTAATGTTCAATAAATCTATTGTAGTTTAGAAAAGAAAAAATATATGCAAAATCCATTTTTAATAGAGAAAAATCAAGAAATTAATTTCAACGCAATCACAAAAGAAAATGTGGCTGAAGCAAAAAATATGATTATTGAAAAGGCCAAAGATGATTTGAGATCCATTTATATTATTGAATCAGATAAGAGAACATTTACCAATACAATGCTTGCTCTTGATAATATGTACAATAGTTTGGTAAAAGTGAATGAGGTAATTTCTCTTTTAGCTTATGTTCATCCAGTTGATGATATCCGAAATGAATGTTTGAGCAGCATTACTGAACTAGGTAAATATTTTAACGAAATTGCTTTAAGCGAGGAACTATACAAAGCAGTTAAAGAGTATTCAAAATCAGCGGAAGCAGAAAAATTGGCCAAACACAGAAAAAAATATTTAAAAGAAACGATTGAAGAGTTTGAACGCAATGGATTTGCCTTGTCAAAAGGAAAAAGGGCAGAACTAAAAACTATTCAGGATAAATTGTCTGACCTAGGAATTCAATTTGAGTCGAATATAAGTACTTATCAGGATTTCCTTTTGGTAACCGAAGAGCAAATCAATGGATTGCCCGACGATTATAAAAAAGAACACAGAACCGAGGACGGAAAGTATAAAATTACATTGGAATATCCTTCGTATGTTCCTTTTTTGAAATATTCAACTTCGGATGAAGCCAGACAAGAACTTGCCAAAAAATATAAAAATAAAGCGGCTGATAAAAACCTTGAAATCTTAAAGCAAATTCTGGTAGAACGCGAGAAAATGGCTCACCTGTTGGGTTTTAAAACCTATGCTGAGTACCGAACAGAAAATCGAATGGCTAAGAATCCGCAAAATGTCTGGAAATTTGAGAATGAACTTAAGGAAAAAGTTCGTAAAAAAGCAGAAATAGATTACTCCGAGCTGCTCGAAGTGAAAAGAAATTATAAAAATGATAGATCAATCACTACTATTGAATCTTGGGAAGCAGCATTTTACGATAATATCTTGTTAGAACAAAAATACAAGCTCGACAATCAAAAGCTTAAAGAGTATTTTGAAGTGAACAAAGTTATTAATGGTCTTTTTCAAATAACACAGCATCTATACGGATTAAAATTCGAAGAGACGAAAACACCTAACGTGTGGCATGAAGAAGTCAGGTTTTTTAACGTAAAGGAAAACGAGAAAGTAATTGCCCAGTTTTATCTTGATTTGTATCCTCGAAAAAATAAATATGGTCATGCTGCCATGTTCGGAATGATTCCTGGTAAACAACTCGAAAACGAATGTCAATTGCCAACGGCTAGTCTTGTTTGCAATTTTCCAAAAGCAAATGAAAATATGCCAGCATTATTGCTGCACGATGATGTGGTTACATTTTTTCATGAGTTTGGTCATTTAATGCATGATTTACTAACCAGAACAGAACTTTCGGCACAGGCGGGTACAAATGTAGCACGCGATTTTGTCGAAATGCCTTCGCAGATTTTCGAGAATTGGGCCTGGGATTATGATGCTCTGAAGCTTTTTGCCAAACATTATAAGTCGAATGAAATATTACCACATGATTTATATGAGAAAATGATTGCATCCCGAAACGTTGGTTCAGGATTACATACACTTCAACAAATTTTTTATGGTACTCTGGATATGATTTTTCATGATAGGTATAATCCGAACGGACCAGAATCGACAACTGATATAGTTAAAAAACTACAGAACGAAATCTTATTGTATAAATTTCAGGAAGATACTCATTTCGAAGCGGGTTTTGGTCACCTGAGCGGATATGCTGCAGGATATTATAGTTATCTTTGGGCCAAAGTATTTTCTGAAGATATGTTTTCGGTTTTTATTCAGAATGGTGTTATGGATAAAACAACCGGATTAAGACTCAGAAGCATTGTTTTAGAAAAAGGTTCTTCGGTTGATGAACTCGATATGGTTAAGGAGTTTTTAGGTCGTGAACCAAGTCAGGATGCTTTCTTAAAATCTATAGGATTATAAAGATTAATGGGCAGTTATTTCGACTGCCTTTTTTTCTTAAAAAAATCAATTAATAAATTGCTGCATTCATTTTCCAGAACACCATTTTCTACTATCGTTTTTGGATGTAATACCTGGCTTTTTGCTGTAGAATAACCTCTTTTGTTGTCTGATGCGCCATAAACAATCTTGCTAATTTGCGACCAATACAACGCTCCTGCACACATTAAACAAGGCTCAACAGTTACATATAGTGTACAATCAGAAAGATATTTTCCTCCAATTGCATTTGCAGCAGATGTTATTGCCTGCATTTCGGCATGGGCAGTAACATCGTTCAATGTTTCGGTTAAATTATGAGCCCGGGCGATAACCTGATTTTTGGATACAATTATTGCTCCAATTGGGATTTCATCTTTGGCAAGGGCTTTTTGTGCTTCTTTTAAAGCCTCTTTCATAAAATATTCGTCGGTATACAAATCCATAAATCTTCTTTTGCTCAAAGGTATTAATTTTAGACTTTAGTCCAGATACTTTTTTATTAACGATTGAATTTCAGCAAATCAATTTCGAAAAAGGAAATAAAATCATATTTTCGCAAATCAAAATATAAATAAAATTTTTTATAAAATATTTTAGTTATGTACAGAACACATACTTGTGGTGAACTTAGATTAAATCATGTCGGACAGAATGTTACATTAAGTGGCTGGGTGCAGGCTGTTCGTAACTTGGGTGGGATGACTTTTATAGCCCTTCGCGACCGATATGGAATTACACAGCTCGTTTTTAATGAAAATACTTCAAAAGATATTGTAAATCAGGTAAGTGAACTAGGTCGGGAGTTTGTTATAAAAATCTCCGGAATAGTTGCTGAACGAAGCAGTAAAAATCCAAAAATGGAAACGGGTGATATTGAGATTGTGGTTTCAGAACTAGCAATTTTAAATAAATCAGAGGTTCCACCATTTACTATCGAAGACGATACCGACGGAGGAGATGAGTTAAGAATGAAATACCGATATCTTGATTTACGCAGAAATCCGGTTCGTAAAAATCTTGAACTACGTCACAAAATGGGACAGGAAATTAGAAAATATCTTGATGGAGAGCGATTTATTGAAATAGAAACACCCGCATTGGTTAACTCTACACCTGAAGGAGCAAGAGACTTCCTCGTACCATCGAGAATGAATCCGGGGGAGTTTTATGCATTGCCACAATCACCTCAAACATTAAAACAGTTGTTGATGGTTTCGGGTTTCGATCGTTATTTTCAGATTGTGAAATGTTTCCGTGACGAAGATTTGCGAGCCGATCGTCAACCAGAATTTACTCAAATTGATTGCGAAATGTCGTTTGTTGATCAGGATGACATAATTAGAACGTTCGAAGGTTTGGCAAAACATCTTTTTTATCAGATTAAAGGAATTACTTTTAATGAGCAATTTCCGCGAATTACCTACGAAGATGCTATGAAATATTATGGCTCAGACAAACCTGATTTGCGCTTTGGAATGCGTTTTTATGAACTTACTGATTTAGCAAAAGGAAAAGGTTTTGTCGTTTTTGATAGTGTTGAATATATTGGTGGATTTTGTGCTAAAGGATGCTCAGAATATTCGAGAAAACAATTGGATGAGCTTACACTTTTTGTTCAGAGGCCACA
>JAIFLC010000106.1 GCA_020049295.1 Bacteroidota bacterium | reverse complement strand
ATCAATATTCCCAAACTTAACAATGCCTTTTAATATATTTTCATCTTCGTTTATCTGCGTAGTTGTTAAGTTTAATGCCTCTGAAAGATCATCAATAGTTATATTGTGTTTGATTTTTGTTAATTTATTTGCTATAAGAGATGAATTACGTGCGATTAAATAGCTTATTGGAAAAAAAACAAAATCAAAAAATGCAATAATTGGTGATGCAAAATAGGCGAATTTCTCAGGATTTTTATGTGCCAGATGTTTTGGCAATATCTCGATAAACAGAATATATAATACCCCAAAAATAGTGAGCTGATATAAAAAGCCCCATATTGGTTCGGTTGTAAAATCGAATATTTGATTTAGAAATATAGTCTGAAAAATTAAATAGCAAATAATTAAAAAGGCTTTTGCAATAATAAGTGAAGCCAATAGTTTTTTAGGATCATTTAAATGCTTATTAATTAGTTGACTTCGAAAATCAGATTTTGTTTGCAAATCATTGATAGTTGAAGTCTTAAGTGCAAAGAACGATATCTCTGCACCTGAAACTAAGGCTGTTATAAACAATATGATAATAGATAGTAATATACCTATTATAATAAAGCTATTAAATCCTTTTAAAGCTATATCTATTATAATGTATAATATCGATGGGAGAGGATCAGTAATTTCCAATTTGTATAAAGATTAGATTATTAAAAAGGTAGATCATCTGCTTCTGCAGGAATATCTGTTTCGGTAATATTCATAGGTTCATCGGTTGCTGATGATGTTTCTTCTCCACCATGTTTCTGACCTAGCAGTTGCATTGTATCAGCCACGATTTCTGTTGTATAGCGTTTGTTGCCATCTTTATCATCCCAACTACGAGTTCTTATTTTACCTTCAATATATAAAGGAGTACCTTTTTTTACATATTTTTCAGCTACTTCAGCAAGCCCTCTCCATGCAACTATATTATGCCATTCGGTATTGGTTACCTTTTGGTTATCTTTTTTATATGTTTCGCTGGTTGCTAATGAAAATTTTGCAACAGAAACTCCTTTATCTAGATGCTTTACTTCTGGATCTTTTCCAACATTTCCTACTAAAATAACTTTGTTGATTCCCATTTTACAAATTTTTTTGGTTAATAATTGTAAAGTTAAAAATTTTTGATTCAATGGCAATAATACAAAAAATTAATACAACGAGTTAGCAAAATAATTATCAATGAGCTTTGGAATGCCATATTGGTGAATATCTGAATGATTTACAGAGATATAATTTGATTGAATATAGTTATTTGGGTTGTCGATTTCAATTCTGTAAAAGCGCGTATGTAATTGTTGGTGTGATAATTGGTGTTTAATCAATTCAGAAACATGGATGATTTTTATATTTGTTTTCTCAAATAGGTTAAACCATAGTGGTTGATCTTCTAATTCTTTTAAAGTTGATTTGACATTTGTTTCAATCAATGGTAATTGATATAAAGAATTCCAAATATCATTGTCAACACGTTTTTCTATAAAAGTTTTATCATTATAGGTTATGTGTAAATAATTAAAATATCTTTTTGAAATTTTATTTTTTTTCTTCTTAATAGGCAACTCACTAACCTGATTGTTAATAAATGCATAGCATTCTTCATTTAAAGGGCAATTCGAACATTGTGGATTTTTGGGTGTGCAGATTAAAGCTCCGAATTCCATTATCGCTTGATTATGAATTCCGGGATTTAGGTTATCAATAATCTCATTTGCCAGCTTTTTAAAAATAAATTTTCCTTTCGATGATGCAATAGGATCATTTATTCCATAGAACCTCGAGATAAATCGGTGTACATTTCCATCGATAACAGCAACAGGTTCATTAAAACAAAATGAAGCAATCGCAGCTGCAGTATATTCACCTATCCCTTTAAGTTTAATAATTTCGGAGTATTCTTTTGGGAATAGGCCATTGTATTCATTAACAATCGTGTTAGCCGTTTGATACATATTTCTTGCACGCGAATAATATCCAAGCCCTTGCCATAATCTTAATATGTTATCGATTGGATCCGAAGCTAAACTTTTAATATCGGGATATTGCTCAATAAATCTATAAAAGTAGCTTATGCCTTGATTAACGCGTGTTTGCTGAAGAATGATTTCGGATACCCAAATTATGTACGGATTATTTGTTTCGCGCCAAGGTAAATCTCTTTTGTTCTGATTATACCAATTTATTAGTACTTTGCTAATGCTCATATATTAAGAGAGTAAGTTTTTTTAAAAGATTTAACAAAAATACTTGTTTTGTATTTTATTAATCAAAAGAAATCTTTTATATTTGCAGTTCGAAAATAATGAATGATCTAAAATATTGATAATTAAAGTTTTTAAAAAATGACAAAAGCAGATATCGTTAACGAAATTTCCAAAAACACAGGAATTGAGAAAGTAACTGTTCAAAAAGCAGTAGAAGCCTTTATGGAAACTATAAAGGATTCATTAGTAAGTGAAAAAAATGTATACCTAAGAGGTTTTGGTAGTTTTATCGTTAAGAAACGTGCAGAAAAAACTGCAAGAAACATTTCAAAAAATACAACTATTATTATTCCTGAGCATTTTATTCCTTCTTTCAAACCTTCAAAAAGATTTGTAAATAAGGTAAAAAATAATGTTAAAAAAGGTAAGTAATATCTAAATTAATTAATTATGCCAAGCGGAAAGAAGAGAAAAAGGCACAAAATGGCTACTCATAAACGTAAGAAACGTTTAAGAAAAAATCGTCATAAGAAAAGAAAATAGGATAATTGAATTGTCCTTCATATACAATTGAACCTATTGAAGTTAGTCTTCTTTAGGTTTAAGTTGTTTTATATACAAGTTGATTTACCAAATTTTGGAGAAGGAATTGTGAGTACCGAACTAGTCATTGACGTAACTCCCTCAGAAATAGCCATAGCATTACTTGAAAGCAAGCAGCTTGTTGAGCTAAACAAAGAAAAGAGAAATTTACAATTTACTGTTGGCGAGATTTACCTGGGTAAGGTAAAACGTATAATGCCAGGGCTAAATGCTGCATTTGTTGATGTAGGATACGAAAAGGATGCCTTTTTGCACTATCTCGACCTGGGACCACAATTTCAGACATTAAACAATTACTTAAAGAATTCACTTAATCGTAAAGGTAAACCATTATCAATTCCTCGAATAAAGCTCGAAAAAGATATTGATAAAAACGGGAAAATTGCTGATGTACTTAAAACAGGTCAGCTGGTTATGGTTCAAATTGCTAAGGAACCTATATCTACTAAAGGCCCCCGTTTAAGTTCTGAATTGTCAATTGCAGGAAGAAATCTGGTACTTATTCCATTTGCCGATAAAGTTTCAGTATCTCAAAAAATTGAATCAGCAGAAGAAAAAAAGAGACTTAAAAGGCTTGTCGAAAGTATAAAACCTAAGAATTACGGTGTTATTGTTCGAACAGTTGCCGAAGGCAAAAAAGTAGCTGTTCTTGATGTTGAGCTTAGAGGATTGGTTAAAAAGTGGGAAAGTTCTTTCGAAAAAATAAATATATCAAATATTCCGAAATTGGCTATTGGTGAGTTAACAAGAACATCCGTAATATTAAGAGATATACTTAGTGGCTCGTTTAATAATATTTTTGTAAACGACGAACCAACCTACCAGGAAATAAGAGATTATATTGATACCATTGCTCCTGAAAAAAGTAAGATTGTTAAATTATATGATGGACCAAATCCAATATTTGATCATTTTGGTGTTGATAAACAAATAAAAGCTGCCTTTGGAAAAACGGTTTCATTTAAGAATGGTGCTTACCTAATAATAGAACATACCGAAGCTCTTCATGTTATTGATGTCAATAGTGGTAACAGATCAAAGCTTGGCGAAGATCAGGAGTCAAATGCATTAGAAGTAAATTTGGCTGCCGCCGAAGAAATTGCACGTCAGTTGAGATTACGTGATATGGGTGGTATAATTGTTGTCGATTTTATCGACATGCATGGTAACGAAAACCGTCAAAAGGTTTTTGACAAGATGAGAGAGGCAATGGATGCTGATCGTACAAAACATAATATTCTGCCATTAAGTAAATTTGGGTTAATGCAAATTACACGTCAGCGTGTTCGACCTGAATTAAGTATACAAACTCTCGAAAAATGCCCCACCTGTAAAGGATCCGGAGAGATAGCTCCAAGTGTTTTATTTATTGATGATATTGAAAACCACATTAATTTTCTTATTAACGAAACTCATTATAAAAAGCTGATACTTAAAGTACACCCTTATATTAAAGGATTCATTAAAAATGGATTTTTCTCACTCCAATGGAAATGGTTTTTCCGGTTTAAAAAAATCATCAGAGTCCAATCAGTTAGCTCTTATCATTTGCTCGAATTTCATTTCTTTGATAAAAATGGTGAGATAATAAAAGACTAAATCTAAACATCCCTGTAGTTTTTTTGTTTATTACAAATTAATCTGGCTATGTAAATATAGCTTTAGGTTTATAATTGTATTTTTTTTATTTAATACAGATTGTTTACATTTGAATCCTTGTAATAAAACAATAAAAAATGAAACGAAAAACAATACTTTCTGTAATCTTATTATTCGTTGCAATGAGTCTTTCGGCTCAGCTTTTCAATCCGGTAAAGTGGACATTTAAAACTGTAAAAACCGGAGAAAATACTGCCGATTTAATTTTCGAAGCCAATATCGATATGAAATGGCATTTGTATTCGCAGTATTTTGAGGATGGTGGTCCGGTTCGCACAACCTTTATGTTTGACGAATCAAATCAGTTTGAATTAATAGGAAAACCATCGGAAAGTCCTGAACCAGAAGAAATAATGGATGAGGTTTTTAAAATTAAAGTAAAATATTTCAGCAACAAAGCAATATTTGTTCAAAAAATAAAAGTTAATTCGAAAGAAGCATTTACAATTAATGGTTCTATTGAGTACCAGGTTTGTCAGGATGATAAGTGTGTTTATTTTAATCCTGATTTTTCATTTAATGTTGGTGGTGGAAGTGCTGCAATAACAGGAACAGAAGAACAACAGAAAGAAGTAATTGCAGAGGAATCAGCTGATAAGGCAATTAAACCACTCGTAACTATTGATACAACTGAACAAACAAAAGAAACTACTGAAAAAAAATCCATTTGGGGATTTTTCTTTGTTGCTTTCGTACTCGGTTTAGCTGGTGTACTTACACCCTGTGTTTTTCCAATGATTCCGATGACCGTTTCTTTCTTCATGCAAGGGCAATCATCAAAATTTAATTCAACTGCCAAGGCACTTATATTTGGAATTTCAATTGTTGTCTTATATACCAGTGTTGGTTTAATTGTATCATTAACAAGTGCCGGTGCCGATTTTACTACATCCTTAAGCTCACATTGGATTCCAAACCTTATATTTTTTATTTTGTTTTTAGTTTTTGCTGCCTCATTTTTTGGAATGTTCGAAATAATATTGCCTACAGGATTAGCTAACAAAGCAGATCGTCAGGTTGATAAAGGGGGATATCTGGCATCATTCTTTATGGCATTTACATTGGTAATTGTTTCATTTAGTTGTACCGGTCCAATTGTTGGAGTGCTATT
>JAIFLC010000143.1 GCA_020049295.1 Bacteroidota bacterium | reverse complement strand
CAGGGATGTAATGCAAAACATCACTTAAAAGAAAAACATCGGCCGGTTCAAAATTATAGTTAGTAATATCGGCACATTCAAAGTTAATCTTTTCAGTTTTCGAAGGACAATTATTAGCAACCAATACTTTTTCATCATCGTAATCTATGCCTGTAATAATGCGTTCATCAGATACAAAATGAAGGATATATGAAAGATAACCATATCCACAGCCAATATCATAAATCTTGCCTTTTCGAGGTATTAATTTGTTAAATAACTCGTAATTATTTTCCATCTTGAGTTTAACTTTTAAATACCATTCTAATACAGGCCCTTTGTAAATGTAGTTTTTAATCAGTTTATCGCGATAATACTTTGTATCTTCAATATCAATTCGCATTTGATTATAAATTCCACGAACATATTTTCCAATATTTTTTGCCCGCTCAGTATAATTTTCACCATATTCTTTATTATCAGGAGAAATCCGGTCGAGATACCGAACATAAATCGTTCCGTTTTTAACTAATAAGTCATCGCCTTTAGTCATGCAATATCCTGTTCCGTGGAATATTATTGGTAAAATATCAAGATTAAGATTTTCAGCAATATAAAATGCTCCTTTGTGGAAACGTTTCATTTTTAAATCTACAGAGCGAGTTCCCTCAGGATAAACCAATATTGAATAACCTGCCTTAACCTTTTCGCGCAGTTTTGGTAATAGCTTTTCATAACCTTCAGAAACAGGGTAAAATTCGGCCATCTGAACAATTTTTCCGTATATCTTACTCTTCTGAACCCAGTCATTTGTAAGAATTACAAGTTTATGCGAGAATTGCAAATTGTATATCAAATCGATATGCGACTGGTGATTACAAATTATTACTGCAGGTTTTTTAAATTTCTCTTTATTTGGATTGATAATTCGTTTTCGGATATTAAACATTCCGTAGAAAAGCAATGCCGATGATGCAACAATTGAATAATTGAAAATCATTTTAATGCGCTCACTTTTAATTCTAAAGATTTTAAAAAGAATAAAACCGAAAATGGTAACTAGTATCGATGCTCCAATAAAAATACTCCATGCAATAATTGAGTTTATAACTTCTTGTAATGAATAAGCAATTTTTCCTTTTTTCTTTCGGTTTAAAAGAAATCCGTTAAATAAAACAGGAATTAAAGTGTACGAGATAACAATTACTGATACAATACCAATAATTGAAAGCAAAGCAATTGAGCGTAAAGCAGGATGTTTAGCAAAAATTAAAACACCAATACCGGTTAATGTGGTAATGACTGATAACAGAATGGATGTTTTAAATGAATCTACATTTTTTTCACCGTATTTATATTCTTGCTGTAATCCCTGCATGATGAAAATGCTGTAATCATCGCCCAAACCAAAAATAAATGTTGAGATAACAATATTAAAAATGGTAAAGTGAATACCGAACATTCCCATTATTCCCAAAGTCCAAATCCAGCTAATAATCATTGGAGTAATGGTAATAAGAGCAATTTCAATCCTTCCGAAAGATAGAAGTATAATAAGAAACACAACGAGTAGTGACAAACTTACAAGTAGATTCAAATCATTTTTCAATGCTTTAACCAAGCTGCTTGTCATGAATTTTTTATCAAAAACAATTGTATTGTCTTGATTTTCAAATGTTTTGTATATAGCCGGTTTTGAATTTTCTTCAGATTTAATAATACTTACAATAGTTGTAATGCTGTCATGTTCAGTAATATAATCACTTATAAAAAGTGTGTACAAGTTACCAAGTTCTGATTTTTGAACTGGTTTGTATTCTTTTTCAAAAAGATTAAAGAAACCATTAAATGCGTCATCTTTGAATTTGTATTGAGCTCCCGATTTTAAAATATTCTTTTTGATGTTTTCCTTCTTATCCTGAGTCCAGTATGTATTCCAATATTTTATTCTTTCAATCTGAAGGGAATCGGATATTAGTACTGAATTAACAGAAGTATATTGATTAATTATATTCTGATTTTTTAGATTTTCAATTTCGGGTATAATTTTCTCTGAGTTTTGAAGTGCTTCTTGCAAATTTTTTCCTGTAGATACCAGATATACTGATTTAAGAGTAACCTGTGATGTTTTATTTAAGTCTTTTTCCGATTGCCTAAGTTCGTCTGACAGATAATTCATATTATCCATATTATCATCGAAAGTAGGTTTGTTCGAGAAAAACAAAGCCACAACTGTAAAAGCAATTATAAAGAAAAGTATGTACTTATTTTTTTCAAATGAATACGATGTAAATCTCTCAAGTACATTCTTTTGAGGTTGTACAAAGGTTTGATTCTTATCTACCTTAATTAAATGTGGCAATACAGTTATTGAAAAAACAGCAGCAACAAATACAGCAATTGCTGCAAATATTCCCATATCCTGTAACGCACGTGAACTCACAAATAATAAACAAAGAAATGCAGCAGCAGTAGTTGAACTGCTTACTAATACAGGTAAAGCAATATCACTAATCACTTTCCGAATAGAACCAATACTTTTTAGATGAGAAAATAAATGCAAAGAGAAATCTACAGTTATTCCTAATAAAACAGAACCAAATGCTAATGAAATAACCGATACTTTTCCTTTAAATAAAAATAGTAATGCAACAGCAATAACTCCACCAAATAAGGCAGGTAAGAAAATCAAAAAGAAAATGCTCTTTTTTCTAAAAAATAAACTTAAAAAAATAATCAATCCCACAAGTGCAATTGAAAGCGTAATTGAGATATCTTTTTTTATTCTGTTTGCATTCCCTACTGCTACTGCCGCAGCGCCATAATATTGAATCTTTATTTCGTTATTCGATGATAACTCAAGACTATCAACGATTTTATCGAGCTGATTTATTAGTATTCCGTTATGGTTTGTTTCAGCCGACGGGTAAGCTGATGTTACAAATAAGGTAAGGTTCTTTTTATTGATTGTAAAAATTCGTCCATTATTTATTTCATGATTTTCGTCGATTCGGAAATTGTTTAACCGGTTTAATGCAATTGGAGCAAAATGAAGCGGGTCCTTAATTACAAACTGTTTCATTACCATGCTGGCAGGCGAAATCAGTGTTTTAAAATTGTTTTTTATTGCTTGGTTAATAGCTGTTTCGCTTATAAGGCTATCAAGTTTTGAGTAATCACTCTCTTCAAGAAATACAGGTAGATTATTTAAATAAATATCATAAACATCATAAATAATATTTTCTGATACTTCGTATGTAATTTCTTTTATTAAAGTTGGTTTAAGTTTTTCAAGCTCCAGATTTATTTTATCACCAAATTCGATTAATTTCTCTGGTTGCGGAATTTGATTTGTATCTTGAAGTGAAATATTTATTATGAGCTTATCAGCAAAATTAAGATTCTGAGAAACCAATGTAATTTTATCGATGTTCTTGTCGGAAGGCAACATTTTAGAAATATCTTCTTCGAATCGGATTTTTGATGCGAAAAAAACGGATAACCCAAAAATTGCCATAATAAACAGAATAAATAATATTCTGAATTTTTGAAATTTATCGAAAAGACTGGTGATAAAATTAGGCATTTTCTGTGTGAGTTAATCCGGTTATGGTTTTACAAATTCTTCCTGTAGTTGCGGGTTTTTTCTAAAAATAGATAATAAAACATATGCAATTATTCCAACAATTAGTGCTAAAACAACTCCAAATGCCAAACTACCAAGAATATACTGAAGAAGATTATCTTTTATCATGTCCAGATTAATAAATGAATTATACTTTAAACTTAATTTGTTCGCTTCAATAAATAATCCACCTGTTTTAAAACTGGCAAAAAGAATTATTGGAATCATTGGAGGAATACTGATATTTGAAGCAACAATAACGATTACTTTATTGAGTTTTAAGAGATGTGCAATACCAAAAGCAATTAACATCTGGTATCCCCAAACAGGAGCAACACCCATAAATAAACCAAGCATTAAAGCAAAAACAATTTTATGATTTGGTTCTTCATTTTGCAAAACTTGTTTTCTATAAAACTCCTGAATGTTTTTCCTATTCAGGCTTCGCACAAACTTAAATGGCTTTACAACCAGGAGTGCATAAAAAACTAAAAAGGTATTTAATATGCTAATTCGGGTAAAATCTCTGAATGGCCTAAAGTGCGAAATACGTGTTTCTTTTGGAGCATAATAAACCTGAATTGGAACAGAAGTAACATCAACGCCTTTCCATGCTGCACGAACAATAACTTCAATCTCAAACTCGTATTTATGGGTAAAAAAAATCATTTTATGAAGTGGTTCCAGTGGGTATAATCTAAAACCTGATTGGGTATCGGGTGCATTTATTCCCGTTTCAACACGGAACCAGAAATTGGAAAATTTATGTCCAAAGCTACTTTTTCCGGGAACACTCGATTGATCCATGTTTCGGCTACCAATAATAATTGCATTTGGCGATTCATCAATTTTTTCTAAAAACTTCGGAAGATCAGTTACATAATGCTGACCATCAGAATCAATGGTTATGGCATATTTGTATCCTTTTTCCCAGGCAAAACGCAATCCTTTGCGCAAGGCATATCCTTTTCCTTTGTTTTTCTTATAACCTACTAATTCAATGTTTTTATAAGTAGATAGAATCTGCGATGTAGAATCTGTAGAACCATCATTTACAACAATAACGTGGTTTGTATATTCCAATACTCCATTAATTACTGATGCCAGAGTTTTTTCATTATTATAGGTCGGAATAATTACACAACAATTTTTCTGTTCAAACACTTCCTTATATTTCCCCGCAGTTTCAAGCATACACCAATTTATTTTGCTTTAAAATCTCCCTTAAATTTATAAAAAACAATTCCGTTAAAATGAGTTTCGCTGGTAACCTGAATAGTATTGTTTTCTTTAACCTTTACCTTAAGTTCGATATATAATTTATTATTTACCTCAGGATTAACAATAGCCATAAACTTAATATAATCAGCATATATGAGCAGTAAATCCTTTTTTTCGATAACCTCCATTACTTCTTTAATCAATTGAGTAAGGCAAACGCCTGGTACTACAGGATTCCCCGGGAAATGACCTTTGTAAACCTCATGATTTTTATTTAACTCAATTAGAGCAGTAGTATTCTCGTTGTCCTTTTTATTTATTTCAAGTATTTTATAAAAATCCTTAAGTAACATCTATTGAATAAGTTTTAAGTTCATTTTTAGTTTTATATTATGATGCTGGAGATTTATTTCACCAGGCAAATCATTTTTATAATTACGCAAACCTACTGATATTTTTTCAGAATTCCGTTTTCTTTTGCTTATGTAATCTATTGATGTTGATTCATTATTTTGTATATAATATGTACTGGTTTTACCTGAGTTCAATTGCCAGATTCTCTGATTTAGTTCAGTATTTTTTAGTTTAAATATTTTCTCAAAATCTTGCTGCAAAAGTAACAAGTTAAAGTCTTCTTCAAATGTTTTAATTATTAACTCTTTATTAAGTTGATCAATACAGAAAACAACATTTAGCTTACCATGGTTTAATTCAAAATCGAAAATCTTTAGTCCAAACTGGGTAGTTAAAGCAATTCTGAATTTTTTTTCTTCAATCTTTTTGATAACCAGCAAACCGCCAAAATTATTTTTATAGAAAGTGATGTCTGCTTTGTAAATTATTGTTTTATCTGAAAGGGGCAATGAGTAAGGAATTATTCTTGTGTCTTTTTCTGGATTTTCTACTTTAGTAAGCTTTTTATAAGGATTTGAACAACCTGCAATAAATAATAATATAATTAAAACAAGTATTCTTAACGAATATCGATTTTTAATTTTAGGATTATGAAATGCATAATAGATCATTCACATTCACTTTTATAACAATAAAATTTTATTGTAACTGAAATTTTGTAATATCAATCGGCTGATTGAGTTTTCTGTTTAAAAAATTAATTTTTGTATAATCTTCGGATGTTTCAATCATCTTTATGCTGGCTACAGAGTTATCAGTTTTATCAATAAATATCTTTATGGTTTTTAGCATACTTTTCATTTCAGCCATTTTTGGCTCTAACTCAAGCAAATACTGTTTTTCTGATTCAAAGTATTTTACATTAAAACGCTCCGAATCATTAAACAAGCTACCTTGAATAGTTCCAACCATCATGTTATTAATCTCACTAAACATCTTGTTTGATTGAGTATCGAAAGAACTTATTTTGCCATCATCGTTTATCAGGATACTTTTATCGTTAAATACAATAATGTAGTTGAATGGTTCTGTATATTCCCAGCGGAGCAAGTCGGGATTTTTAAATGCAAATTTTCCTTTCGAAATAATATTCTCGGACAAAAAGCTTAGGTGTTTTTCCTGAACGAAATCGCTCTGAATGGTACTTGAGTTTGCTGTTAATGCATTTAAATCATTTCTTAATTCAGTAGAGTTTTCAATTGGTTTAAATCCTTTTTCCTGTGCAACAGTAATTAGTATTGTGAAAAGAAAAAAAATGATAAGGAATATAGATTTATTCATAAGCTTTAATATTTAATAGTTCATCAACACGAACCATGCCGTAATTATTGGCTTGTAAAAAATAGAGAACATCCTTAACTATTTCGATGGTGTTTAACCGGTTATCATGAAATAAAATGATATCTCCATTTTTAACCTTCTTTTTAACTTTTCGAATTACTTGTTCAGGTTCGAGAATCGTATCGAAAGAACGTAAGCTCCAGCCAATAATATGGAAATTGAAATTCTTAAGTGCTTTTGCAATTGGTGGATTGGTTACACCAAATGGTGGGCGGAAAAGTCTAACTTTTTTTCCAATTAATTCGAAAATCAAATCCTGATTTCTTTGAATATCAGCCTTAAGAAGTTTTGTGGAGTAAATATTATTACCATATGAATGACTGTAAGTATGATTCCCGATTGCATGGCCTCGGTTATCAATTTCTTTTAATAAATCTTTGCTTTTTTCGATACTTTCACCTGTGCAAAAAAAGGTAGCTTTTACATTATATAAATCGAGTAAATCAAGTATTTCAGGAGTTATTTCCGGATGCGGACCATCATCAAAAGTTAAGGCAACTTTTTTTTCTTCAGAATTACCTTTGCATATCGATTTTACATAAAGGTTTGAACAGATCGAAAAGGAACCATAAATAAAATAAAACAAGAGGAGCAGGCTTAATATAATAAAAAATATCCCTTTCCATGGAAGAAAGAGATATGCCAGGATGATAACAATGATGTAAAGAACGATTATAGTTCTTAGTTTAATCATTGATTTAACAAATAAAATGAGTGATTTATATTTTTAAAATGATTATAAACCAACACATTTTTTATTGGTTTATTTGTAAAGGTTTGCTTATTGAAGATTGCAATTTCGGGAACTGTCTGATGTTTAATACATTTTACCCCAAACCATAATGCAAATGCTCCAACAGTATGATATTCGCCGCAAAGATGCTTAAAATAAGCATAATTGGTATTGAAATAATTTTCGGTTAAATGATAATAAATGCCATCGGTATCTGTATTTCCATTTAAACCAAGAACAACAAGATCAAGATCATTTTTTGAAACTCCATTTTCTGCAAGGAATTTCTCAATATGATTCTCAATTTCTTTAAAATCTTTTGGTTTGTATAAAGTAGATATGTTTTTTATTTGAGCATAAGTTCCTTCTTCTCTTTTGCCTGTTAATGCAAAAAATGAAACACCTTCGCCATCAACTGTTCCAGGGGTTTTGTAATGTAATAAATCTAAATGATTTACTTTTTCTTTTTTAACCCATTTGGTTTTTTTAAGTATGCTGTGGTGCTGTTCAGTTATTTCATCAAAACCTCCCACTAATGCGTTTTCAGCATCTTTATCATGAATTAAAAGCATTGCATCAAGTAATGCGCTTTCGAATGAGAATCCACGATGCGAATACGTATTATTGTAATTAAAACACTGCAAAGCAATTGCAACCTGACCACTAATTGTGTTGTGGGTTGATTGAATAAATGAAGTAGGAGTGAGGAATTGCTCTTTATAATCAAGCACAGAGTTTAAAAATTTCTCGGTATCTTCAACTAAGCCTAAACCAGTTCCTGAAATTATTGCTCCTGGATTTTCAATACCAGCTTCTTTTAAACAAACTTTTGATGCGCAAATACTCATTTTTATTAAACGACTCATTCTGCGCAGCTGAATAGGATTGATATATTCTTTATATGAAGGTTCAACACAGTTAAGTACATCTTTTTCGTGTGTAACAATATCGTTTAAAAAAACGCTGTTATCAGTCGTTTTTTGTGGAGAAATAATACCTGTTCCTTTAATAAATATTTCCATAATTAAACTCTCGAAAAAATTAATGCCGAATTATTTCCTCCAAAACCAAACGAATTTGATAAAACATGATCAACTTTTACATTCTCCATCAGATGAGTTATTGGTTTAAAGCTAAGTTCTTTCATCTGTTGCTGGAAATTCATGTTGGGAAAAATAATATTATGCTGAATAGCAAGTATAGAAAGAATTGCTTCTACACCACCAGCTGCACTTGTGGTATGACCTGTAAATGATTTTGTTGAGCTTACAGGTGGAGGTGTTTTTCCAAATAAGGCCTCTATTGCACGGCCTTCAGAAATATCATTATTTTCTGTTCCAGTACCGTGTGCATTGATATAATCAATCTGATCTGCTCTTAAACCACTTCGGTCTAATGCTTTTTTCATAGCCAAATAAGCTCCTCTACCTTCAGGTGTTGAGGCCGTCTGATGAAATGCTTCGCAGGCATTACCATAACCAGTAAGTTCACAAAAAACCTTTTTCCCTGTTTCTTTAACAATATCTTCCGATTCGAGTACTACAAAAGCAGCACCTTCTCCTAGATTTAATCCTTTTCTGTTCTCATCGAATGGTTTGCAAAGCTCACGATCAAGTATCATCAACGTGTTAAACCCGTTTAAATGATATTTAGTCAATGATTCGGTTCCGCCGGCAATAACCCGGTCGAGTCGGTTGTTTTTTATTAATCGTGCACCAAACATAATTGAATTAGCTGCTGAGGAGCAAGCAGTACTTGTTGTCGAAACAAAATCTTTAACATTGATATAATCTGCTATACGTTCTGTACTATCGCCACAATCATGCGATTCGATATATCTGATATGTTCACCTGTAGTTAAAAAGTCGTGATAGTATTGCTCGCTTTTATCCATTCCACCAACTGTAGTACCTGAAATTACTCCAGTTCTTTTATCTCTCATATTGGTGATACCAGCACTTTTTACTGCCTCGGAAGCTGCCATAATTCCCATAAGTGTTGCACGGGTAAAAGGTTCTTTGCTATCTAGTCCTAATAAGGCAATTAATTCATCATTGGTATATTTAACCTCTGAAACAGGAATTGTATCTTTATGCAGTGTTTCAAGATGTGTAATCTTTCCCACACCCGATTTCCCAATTCGAATGGATTTTAAAGTTTCTTCAACATTATTACCAATACCCGAAATTATTCCGATACCGGTAATAAAAATTCGTTTCGACATTTACCTGATCCTTCTTTAATGTTATTTCTTATGTGATTCAATATATTCGGCAATTGTTCGAATAGAGTAGAATATTTTTTTACCATCTTTTGGGTCTTCAATTTTAATTCCATACTGCTTTTCAAGCAAAACAATTAGCTCCAATGCATCTATCGAATCAAGTCCCAAACCATCTCCAAACAGTGGAGCATCGGTATCAATATCTTGTGGTTTAACTTCTTCTAAATTTAATACTTCAATTACTTGTTCTTTAATTTTCTGAATTAATGCTTCCATTTTTTATCCCTTTTTATTTTATTCTATTTAAATTTTCCGGCCTAAAACTAATATTATCTTTTTGATTTTCCTTAATTTTTTCTACTAAAAAAAGTGTTGCAATATAATTGTTTTCAACATAATCTACCCATCCTGTAAGACAAATATCAACTTTTCCTGAATCGATTAAATTATTAACATATTCAGAAATAAAATCAGTATCAAACTCTTTGGCAATAAAGCATGTATTCTCCCCCTGAAATTTATTCTTAATACAAATCTCACCAATCATCACATTGGGTAATGTATATACAAAAATAGCAGGGCTTGGATAATAGTTCGATTTGTCTTGTATTGTGTTTATATAATTTAGATCTGTATCTATTGTGGAGTGCGAATTTTGAAGTATCACTCCAATACGATTAGGATCAAAGGTTTTAATGTGCTCATTATCTTTTAAAATGATTTCAGATGCCATAAAAGCAATCTTGCATAGGTTGTCCATTTTAAAATACTTTGGATATTTCAAATCATAATGTTTGTAAATAGATTTCATGTAATCACCAAATGATTCGTTTGCAGAATTTTCAAACTCAGTTTTTCCATCAACAATTACTTTTGTCGAATCAATAAGGCAATATTTGGTTATACTATTTTCCATTTATTCGCTTTTAATCTGCACTTTCTTCTGAAAAATAAATAGCAGCATTGCTACCTCCAAACCCAGATGCAGTTTTTAAGAAATTTTTAATCTCTTTTGTTTCAAATTTTGTAATGATGTTTAAAGGGATGCTTACACCTAATTCATTATATCCCAATGATTTTATAAGGCAATTTTCTTTAATTGAATGAATACCGGCAATACACTCAATTATACCTGCTGCACCCAATGTGTGTCCCCAATATCCTTTAAGACTATTTACAGGATTATTCTCTAATCCTGCCAAACCAATAGCTTTTGATTCCATCTCGTCGTTATAAAGAGTAGCAGTACCATGTGCTGAGATATAATCAATATCTTTATTTGATTTGTTAGCTTCCATCAAGGCATTACGAATAGCAAAATATAATCCATCACCGGTTCTCGAAGGACCTGAAATATGATTAGCATCATTACTATTTGCTCCACCTCTAAATATTACTGGGTTTGATTCTTTTACAAGATTTTTCTGAGTTGTTAGAACTAATGTTCCCACTCCTTCGCCAAGCGTAATCCCATCACGTGCTGCATCAAATGGCCTGCAAGGATTTGAACTAATTGCTTTAAAGGATTGAAATCCAGAAGGAGTAAATTCTGAAATGATATCACCACCACAAACAATAGCGTGTTTATATTTACCAGATTGAAGTAAATGTGCAGCAGCAATTATTGCCGTAATACCTGAAATACAGGCATTAGAAATAAAAATAGGTTTGTTTGGAATTCCAAAAAATCTACAAATTTCGTCAGCAAGAGCCCATAGTTTTATTCTCTTATGATCAATATCCTGACGTCGGTTCTCTAATAAATCAATATTGCCTTTGGTTGACGAAAAAACAAAAATAGTATCTTGTGAATGGGGAATGATATTTGTTTTACTCAATGCTTTTTTTATCGATAAAATCATCATTTGCTCTAATCTTGTGTAATCTGAGCAATCACCATATTGGGTGAATTCATTTTTTAGCATCTCCGAATCAATTACCGAAGTATACATAGGCACTTGTGTGATTTTAGGATCGGTTGTTTGAGCAATTCCTGAAATACCTTTTTTTAATGCACTAAAATTTGCTTCCGTAGTAAAACCTAATGAAGTTATAATATTATCGCTAAGTGTATAAATTTTATTCATTCTCCTGAAAAATCTTTAATCAATTAATCCCATTTTCTTTTTCCATTCCATGAAAAAGGTTGGAGGAGTAAGCATTAATTCACGATTAAGATCAATGAAAACCTGAATACTTTCACCAGTTGCACATACTTTATTTGTCTTTTTATTGTAAATAGTATATTCAAAGTGGATCTTAGCAGCATCATGATCAATATAACGGGTTTCGATAATGTATTTATTCGAATACACATTTAAGTAACTTATGCCGTAATGTTTACCGAAATCTTCTCTTCCATCTTCAAAAAACTTAGCATAGTTTCCATGCCAAACAATCCCCATCGAATCAACCTCACTAAATCTAATTATAGTTTCGGTTTTGTGTACTAACTGCTTCTTATTCAATTTTTTAATCTTTTAGTAAAATACAAAATTAGTTTTTTATAATTTTTTATAGATGATATTTAATATGTTTTTGAATTAATTCATAACATAATCGATTATTTTGATCGATGAATTTTGTTATAACCAATGGCAATCATAAGCATAACTGCAAAGAAAAACAACAGTTTCATCATTTCAGGCAAAACGGTTAGTAAATTTCCATTTCTAAGAAAGATGTCATAAAAACCACTTAATCCCCAATTTAAAGGAGAGAATTGACTAAATATTCTCATGGTATGTGGCATTACATATATTGGAACCCAAATACCACCGAGAGCAGCAAAAATTATAATTAAAACAGCACCAAATGTTGATGATTGTTCGTGTGTAGTTGCAATTGTTCCAATAGCAACACCTAATCCTGTTGCAGCTAAGCCCGATGAAATGGCTAATAACGCTAATGCAATTTTATGTGGCCCAATTTCCAGTTGAGGCAAACCCATTGCTGGTAAAATATATAATCCTACCATCAACATCAATAAAAACTGTAAAAAAGATACTACAAGAAAAATAAAAATTTTGCTGAACATTACTGTTACATAGGAGCCTGGCATAGTTTTTAAACGAAATGCACTTCCTTCATCACGTTCTTTAATAATATTTCCAGCAAGTGGAAGTACAATAAAAAACATAGCAAACATAGTCCATGCAGGAACGTTATGCTGAACTGAATTTGGTAAAATTTCCGAGTTCGTTGTTGATGCGTATATTTCCTGGTATTTTATTGTTTCAAAACTCTCAAATTCAACTGCTTTTTGATCAGGAAACATCTCAGCTAAAGCAAGTGAGAAATTCTTAAAGAACATTTTTATTTCAAGCTGTGATGTGAATTCTTTTAAAGAACTCATTACTGAATTTTTGAATGAGTAACTTGTTGCAGGATCAATATAAATGATAATATTTACGGTACTTTTTTTCGTTCTTTTTTTAACTCCAGGAATATCAAAAGTTTTAAACGATTTATTTATTAATGCATTTACATTTCCACGAATGGCTTCGGTTGCTCTTTCTGGAATTATAATTCCAATTTTAAATTTTCCTTGTGCAACAGCTTCTTTAGCCATTTCTTCTGTAATTTTTACACCATCAAATTCTTCAACAATCTCGAAAAAATCAGATTCAATTAATCCTTTTCTTATTGCTTCACCCAAACTGTCCCGGTCGTTATTAACCAGAATCATTGAGATGTTAGCATCTTTAACTGTTTTAAATGTAGCATCCTGAATAAGTGTCATAATCAGAATCAGCACAAGAGGCATTAGAAAGAGTATTGCTAATCCAGCTCGGTCTCTTATTAAAACTAAAAATTCTTTATATATTGATGATAATAGTCGTAGCATAATGAGTTTAAGTTTATTCGTCGCGTAATGCTTTACCTGTTAAATGTAAAAACATACTTTCAAGGTCTTTATATTCTTTATTATTTTTGATTAAATCTTTTGGTCTTCCTTCCGTAATAATATTTCCTTCATCAATTATGGCTACACGAGTACAGAAGTTTTCTGCTTCTTCCATGTAATGTGAGGTGTATATTAAAGTTGCACCTTCTTTATTTATATTACGAAGATGCTCCAAAATAACATTTCTAGATTGAACATCAACACCAACAGTAGGTTCATCAAGGAAAATGAGCTTAGGTTTATGAAGTATACCTGCAATAAGGTTTATTCTGCGTTTCATTCCGCCAGAATAGGTTTTTATTTTACGGTTGGCCGTTTTTTCTAATCCAAATAATTCAAGACATTCATTTATTCTATTGCTAAGGTTTTTACCTTTTAATCCATACAAATGGCCAAAAAAAGTGAGGTTTTCTTTTGCTGTAAGCGATGGATATAAAGCAATATCCTGAGGTACAACACCAATAATACTTTTTATTTTTTCAGATGAATGTGTATAATCCATTCCATCAATAAAAACATTACCAGCAGTAGGGTCAAACAATCCGCAAAGGATTGAAATGGTAGTTGTTTTTCCTGCACCATTAGGACCTAACAAACCATATATTTCTCCGGGTTGAATATCAAGACTAATATTATTAATAGCAGGTTTGTTTGAACCTCTATAAATTTTTGTTAAATGCTTAATCTCAATAATTGGTTGATTTTCCTGCATTAGTTTATTAATTTCTTTAATTCAATAAAAAATTTCTCTTCATCATCTGCTATTTCTAACATTAAATTAGCAACAGTATTGTATCCATCAGGATCCGAAGATCTGCCTTTACATGTTTTTGCTGCTAATGATGAAAATGTTCTCCATTTATCTCCAATTTTTGTCATTTCTTTCGATAATTCGAAATATCGTTGATCCTGCATTATTTCAGCAACTTCTTGTAAAAAGGCTGCATAAATAAATCGAAATCCAGCGCCACCTGTTCCAATTTCCTCTAACATTCGAACCATTTGAGCCAAATATGCTGCTGCCTTTTTAGGACCCAATTTTTCTGGCCAATTTCTCATTCTTTTTGAGAGATATCTAATTCCTTTTACCCCAAACAATGGAACAGGGATAGTTAGCATCCAATCAGCTGTTTGTTTTATTCCTTTGTGAATAGCTGATTTTAAGTCAATCTCTTTAGGTATTTCTATTGGATAGTACATTTTACCATTTGGACTTAAAGGTCCTTTTGCAAATCGTACTTTTTTTAGTTCGTCGTAAGTTAATGTTGTTGGATACTCCATAACAGGGTCGCTGATAAAGTAGGTATCACCTTCTTTACCATAAACGGTCATGTTGTGTGCATTAAAATGAAAACGGTAAGCAGGAGGGAAGTATGATAAATGAAATACTCCAGCTTGAACGCCTACTGGAAGTTTCTTTTCAAGAACTTTATCTAATTCATCCATTGCTCTTTTAGGTTGTCCTCTAAAAGTTTGTTTTTTCATTTTTATTCCTAATCGTTTTGCTGCGCGGGCAAAAATCATTCCTGGAACCGGACGAAAAGATGCTAATGGAATTCCATTAACCTTTACAAAAGGCATATATGCAAAGAAATATCCGCTACCAATGCCAAATATCATTGCTTCGCTCAGATTTAGTCCGTGGTATTTTAATAAGCTGGAAATTACTCCATTCTCACAATGTCCTGCAGGTATATGTTCGAAATCAAGTTTCATGTGTTTATAATTTGTTTTTTTATGGTCACATGGAATGTCCATGATATTGAATTATAATTATTTCAGTTGGTGTTTATCAATCATGGACATTTCATGTTTAATTCTTAGTTTTGTAATTTAATAATTCATCAACAGTAATTCCCAAAACCTTTGCGTAATTCTCTAATTGTTCTTGTTTTAGTTTTTTAAACCCTCTTGGTTTTAAATGTCTCTTCACTCGCCATTTGGGGATTTCAACATATTCGGCTAATAAAGCAACATTCATCTGGTTTTTTGCCATAAAATACATAATCGGACTTGCTTTTCCTGCTAAAATCTTTTCGTTTGCATCATTCATATTATCATGAATATCATCCCAGGCTAACTCATTCACAATATTCTTTGGTTCCCATCCTTTACTGAATGTTTTAACATATTTTCCATTTTCATCAACTGCATATTGAATTTCGCGGGTTATTCCAGCTGTAATGCCTTCGTCCTGTGGTACTTTATTTATTTCCATATTTTTAAGTTTTCAGTTACAAGTTTAAAAGAAATCTTAATATTCATCTCTCATTACTCAAAACTATTTTTTCTCTTCCAGAAAGATTTTCATAGTACAATCTGCAATAACCTTATCATCGCAAGTTATTTTACCATTTATGAGTGTAGTATTAAAAACCTGGTGCTCAACATTAACTTCTGTAATTATTGTTTTATTTATTTCTGGTAACTTATATATGTTTAGTTTTTGAACAGCTCCAATATAACCGGTTGGAATATTTTTACTTTCGTTACTATAAGCAAATCCAACACCAAGGGCAGCGGTTTGTGCAATATTTTCAATTAATCCTGGCTCTTCAAAAAAACCATTTTTACAAAAAATATTTTCCTGTTTAACTAACAAGCTACTAATGGTTTTTCCCCCTTCGGCCATATGAAGTTTTTCAACCATAATCATTGGACTACGTTGTGGAATAAACTTCTGAATAGTTTCTCCTTCAGCAATTATGTGATCAAGTATTCCCATAGTGGTCCTTTTTTGTTTTTTAATCGTAATCGGTTCATTACATCGCTTGAATCTTCATCAGGAAATACCCATCTGCGACCTGAGTTCTTTGCTCTCTCTTTAAGCGTTTCGTAATTAACCTTATCCGAAATATAATATTTGGGTTCAATTAAATCATCATCCTTTTTTATTATACCATCGGCAATTGCATATTCGTGCAATTTAGTTCCTGGATAAATTCGCATCCCAACAAACGGAAAAAATACCGATCGTTCAATTTTCTTTGAGTTTTCGAAAGTTTCGTTTACTGTTTCGTCTGTTTCTCCATAACCACCAAGGATTAGAAAATGCGCAAAATCGATTTCCAATTTATTGCATAAAGCTGATTTCTCTAAAACATCGCTAACAGTAAAGTTTTTACCATAGTTTTTAAGACTTGTATCTGATATCGATTCTGTTCCAAACTCAATATGACTTAATCCTGATTTTTTGAGTAAGACCAATAAATCTTCAGGCAGGTTTGTGAATGTAAAATAACCTCCCCATTTAATCTTTATTCCACTATGAATAATTTTGTCAGCTAATTCGTAATTATAATCATTTTTAATATTAAATACCGAATCGGTAAAAAATACATAATCGATACCCTTCTTATAATATAAGGTTTTTAAGGTTTCGACAATTTTGTCGGTATTTAAAGTTCTTACTTTTCTTCCTTCGATTACAGGATAAGTGCAATATATACAATTATAAGGACATCCCCGTTTGGTTTGAATATTAAGCATTCCGCTTCGTTGCCAGTAAAAATCGATAATACTTTCATCAAAGCTTAACGATAAATCGCTAAAGTAGCTTTCTTTTCTGTTAAAAATGCATTTTCCTTCTTTCGTGTAAATGAGCCTGCTAATATTCGTAAAGTCAGAATTACTATCCAGAGCATTAATTAATTTTAATAGGCTCTCTTCGCCTTCACCATAAACTCCGAAATCAGGATTCAGTCTTTTATACATGAGTTCAGGGAAAATCGAAAATCCTGAACCTCCAATAATTATAACAGCTTTTGTTACTTCCCTGATCGCATCGATAAGCTTCTTATAATGATTGATAAAAAATTCACGGTTATATGAATTTACATCGTCTACATTACGGAAAGAAATGCCAATATATTTGGGATTATAATCAATAATAATCTTTTTAACATCATCAATAGATGACATGTTTAGATCTGCCATCTTGATATTGTACTCTGGAAGTTTCTCTTTTAAATAGGTCGATATATAAGCTAATCCAATAGGATAAACAGGGTAGGGGATTATGTGCTGATTAGCTGATATAAGTAATATTTTGTTTTCTTTCATTGTTTAGTTTTTTTCCCAGAAAGGATAATAATTAAACCATTGGTAAGGATATTGTTTTACCATTTTTTCAAATTCTTTTGCATAATTCTCAACATACTGAAGCAGAACTTTTTCCTGTTCTTCTTTATTACCCATCTTTGGAATATAGATAGGCTGTGATGCAAAAAAATGATAATGTGTTTTTGATTCTTTCATTGCAAAGGCATAGGTTACTGGTACACCAAAGCGGGCAGCAAGATAAAAAGGACCACTCGGAAATATCGCCTTTTTACCCAGAAAATCAACTTTATATACTTTACTGTCATTCATAAATCTGTCACCCGCAATTGCAATTAATTCCTTATTTATTAAAGCATTGCTAATTGGAATTATATGCGATAAGTCTGTTTGTATAGCGATTATATTTATTCCTTTATTAACCAAAACATCTGACACATATTTTTTAATTTGTTGATGCTCTGCATCGAGCATAATTAGATTAATACGTGTATTAATCCTTTCAAGTAATTGACCAGCGGTTTCAAAACTACCCATATGAGCAGTTATAATAATTCCACCTGTTTTTTCATTAGCCATTTGTTGCAAAAAATGTTCTCCATCAAAATTGTAGGTAAATTTTCCCTTTAATCCACCTAAAATTGCGAACTTGTCAAGAAGAACTTGCCCAAATGTATAATAATTACGATATACTCCTAAAATAGATTTTATAACCGAAAATTTATGAATTTTCCTAAAATAAAAATATATTTCTTTAGAACTTGAAGTTGAAAAAAGGAAAAAATAAAAGGCTACAAAAAGAAGAATAAAATAAGCAAATGAAAGCCCAAGATATTTTAACGTAAAAACAAATATTTTATATCCTAATACCGTTCCGCGGGATTGTCCTTTCCATGATGGCATTTAAAAAAATCCTCCGTAAGCTTCTTTTTTCTATGATTAATTCGATTTAGCATGTTTTATGATATAATCATAAAAATCTTGAAGTGTTTTTATGTGAGAAAAATCCTCACCTTTAACCTTGAATCCGAAATTTTTTTCAATAATAACTACTAAATCAACATAATCAAGACTATCTATCTCTAAGGTTTCTTTTAAACTGGCACTAGGTTGTAACTGTTTCTCTTCAAGCTCGAACTCCTCAATTAAAAAGTTATTAATCCTGGTAATAATCTCCTGCTTCTCCATTTTATAATCCTCCCAGATTTAAATTATTTAAATTTTTTTACAATCAATGTAGAATTTGTTCCACCAAACCCAAAAGAGTTAGAAAGAAACATATCAATCTTTTTATTTTTTATGGTTTTGGCTGCAATATTTAATTTAGCCGAGAATTCATCGGGATTTTCGAAATTAATATTTGGTGCAATAAATGAATCTTGCATCATCAGAATAGAATAAATAATTTCACTTGCACCACCCATCCACATTTCATGGCCAGTCATCGACTTTGTTGAGCTTACATAAGGTGTTTTCGGTCCAAAGACTTTGGTAATTGCCTGTGCTTCGTTCAAATCTCCAACAGGTGTTGCAGTTGCATGTGCATTAATATAATCAATTTCTGAAGCAAGAACATTTGCATCGCGCAAAGCCATTTCTAGCGATTTAGCTGGTCCTTCGACATTGGGAACTGAAATGTGGTCACCATTTGAAGAAAAACCATATCCTATAACTTCTGCAAGAATTGGAGCACCACGTCGAATAGCTGATTCATAGCTTTCGAGAATTACAGTTGCAGCACCACCGCTTGGAACTAATCCATCACGGTCGCGATCGAATGGGCGACTTGCTTTTTGCGGTTCTTTTTCATTTATCGAAAAAGCATTTAATCCATCAAAACTGCCCATTGAGTGAAAATTAATTTCCTGTCCACCTCCACAAATAATCATTTCTTGTAGTCCACTGCGAATAAAATAGTAACCAATACCAATTGAATGAGAACCACTTGCACAAGCAGCACTAATGGTTAAATTTATTCCTTTTAAACGGAAAATTGTTGACAGGTTCATGGTAATTGTGGAGTTCATTGACTGAAATATTGCGCCTGAACCTAACAATGCTGTATCTTTCTTTTCTTTTAGTACATCATAAGCTTCGCAAACTGCTTTGCCAGAACTGTCGTTACCATATAGGATTCCAATATCATTTTTATCTAAAAAATCAGAATCAATTTTTGATTGTTTTAAGGCCTCGGCTGTAGCAACATAGGCATAATCTGCTTCTTCAGCCATTCCTACACGTTGACGACGAGTAATTTCCCCTTTCAGGTTTGGCATTTCAAGAATACCGGTTAATCCAGATCTAAATCCTAGTTCTTTGCGGTAAGGGTCAATACCTATACCTGATCGACCAACATATAAAGACTGCCTTACTTCCTCAATATTTTTACCAATAGTGGAATAAATCCCCATTCCTGTTATTACCACCCTATTCATATAAGTGCATTAAAGTGTTTAATCGTTATTATGTATATAAACCTCCATTAACTGAAATCACTTCGCCAGTTATATAAGATGCTTTTTCTGAAGCAAGAAAAGCAACAACCTCAGCAACTTCTTCGGCTTTTCCAAATCTGTTCATTGGAATCATTTGTTTAAGCTGATTTTCATCAAGTTCTTTGGTCATATCTGTTTTAATAAAACCCGGAGCTACGCAATTAACAGTTACATTTTTCTTAGCTATTTCTTGTGCAAGTGCTTTACTTGCAGCAATTACACCACCTTTTGCTGCCGAATAATTTGTTTGTCCTGGTAATCCTTTAATTCCAGATAAGGAAACAACATTGACAATTCTTCCGTATCTTTTTACCAGCATATCCGTAACCAACATTCGAGTAATTAAAAAGAAACTATTCAGGTTTGTTGAAATAACATCATTCCACTCCTCATCTTTCATCCACATAATCAAACCATCTTTGCGGATCCCTGCATTATTTACAAGAATTTCAATATGTTGATCGGTATGTGTTGATTTCCAGTTTTCGATGGATGCTTTTATTTGTTCTGGTTCTGAAACATCAAATTTTAGCAATTCGGCATTTCCTCCTTGTGCAATAATCTGATTCCGAGTATCATTTGCTTCCTGATCGTTGTTCCTGTAATTAATAATTACAGTATAACCCATCTCAGCAATTTTTAAACAAATAGCTTTCCCAATTCCTCTCGAACCTCCTGTAACTAATGCGTACTTCATTATTTAATTAGGCTGTTATGATTGGTTAACAAATAGTTTTTAATATTCTCAATATCTTTGTACTTAACAGAATCCTGTATAAAGATAGGAACAATTGTTCTCATTTTATCAAAAAGTACAGCAGAAAAATCAGAAAGCTTGGTATTTATCTTCAGATAATCTATGGCCTGTAATATGGTGATAAACTCAATTGACATTACTTCGAAAGTGTTCTCAATTACCTTTTTAGTTAAAAGTGCAGAATTTGTACCCATGCTTACAATATCCTGATTATCATTATTGTTTGGTATGCTATGTACATACATTGGAAATGATAATGTTTGATTTTCTGCAGTTGTCGAAGTGGCTGTAAATTGCACACCCTGCATACCTAAGTTTAATCCTAATGTACCTAAATTAACAAAAGGTGGTAACTTTTGGTTTATTTTATCATTTAATAAAAAGTTTAATTGTCTTTCGGCAAGCATCGATAACTTTGTTATGGCAATCTTTACTTTATCCATTTCGAAAGATATATAATCGCCATGGAAGTTGCCTCCGTGGAAAACATCTTTATTTATACTATCAACAATTGGATTATCATTAACTGAATTTACTTCCTGAATTAAAATATCCTCAGAGAATTTTATTGTGTCATAAATAATTCCAAGTATTTGAGGTACACAACGCAGTGAATAATATTCCTGTACTTTATCCTTTATAATATCAGCTTCTGATGAGTAATTATAAAGATAATCAGAACGTTTTTTTACCAATTTGCTACTTTTTAAAACATCCCTCATCGCCTCGGCTATCTTATTCTGACCTATATGCAATTTAACCTGATTAAGCTCTTTTGAAAAATGATCATCGTAGGTTTCAACAATTTCATTAATGATACATGATGCAGCCACCGACCAGTTAATAAGGTTTCTCGCATGAATAGCATTAATAATGCCAATACCACTCATAACCGATGTGCCATTTATTAAGGCTAATCCTTCGCGCAAGTGAATGGAAATAGGAGTAAGGTTATTTTCTTTAAATACCTCTTGTGTTGATCTGTATTTTCCATTATAAAAAACTTCACCTTCGCCAATTAAAATAAGAGCTAAATGAGCTAACTGAACCAAATCTCCACTGGCACCAACGCCTCCATGTTCGAATATCTTTGGATAAATATCGCGGTTAATTAGTTCTTTAATTAAAATAACAACTTCAGGGTGAATACCAGAATGAGCCTGCATTAAGGTATTTAATCGCGCAATCATTGCTGATTTAACATACACACCTGGTAATGGATTACCAGAACCCGCCGAGTGGCTCCGGATTAGGTTCAATTGTAACTGAACCTGATCTTGATCACTAATTTTATACTGAGCCATGGGACCAAAGCAAGTATTAATCCCATAAATAACTTTATTTTTTGAAAACTCACTTAAAAACTCAAAATTTTCTTTTACCTTTTTTAATGCTGATGAATCTAATTCTACTTTTTCATCTTTAAACAAAATTTTGTAAAAATCGTCAATGTTGAGGTTTCTTCCTCCAATAATTATCATAGTTGTTTAATATAATATTGATACTAATATTCAGCTAATCAGTAATTTGTAATACTTATCCTAATTTATAAATAGTGCAAATTTAATAAATAGTTTCTACTTTTATTCAACACCTTAATTATTAAAAGGTATTTTTAAACATATTTTGATGAAATAAACAAAAATTGAAGTAGAATTGTTTTTTGAATTTACTAATGCATAAAAGGTTTTTGCAATAATTAATATGATTTATAAATGATTATAGTTGTTAATAAAAATTTTGGTGATTTATTTATTTAGTATAATTTAGTAGGCCAAAAATGGATCACATAATTGAGATTTTTTGTCATTAAATACTTTATACTTCCAACAATTTTATTAAAAAATCAATTTAATATACCGGGATGAAAGAAAAAGATGCATTTGTTGACTATGAACCTCATCAACTCTTGCTTTATGTTGAGAGAGAGGATGGAACATACGGTCCAATGATTACCGGATCACATTTATCGAAAAATTACATTGATGATTATTTTGATAAAATGGAAAAATTAAGAATTTCATTACTTCAGCAGCTTAAAGAAAATGTAATAAGTCCGGTGGAGTATTATAGAATAATCCATGATTTTAATGTGTTTGAACTATCAAGTAGAGCTGGTGTATCAATATTTAAAGTTAAAAGGCATTTAAAAGTAAAAGGATTTCTGAAAGCAAAAGTTTCAGATTTAATAAAATATGCTGAGGTTTTTGATGTTCCTGTTTCAAATTTATTTCAAGTTATTACTGTTGAAGGCAGAGATAATGAAACAAAGGACGGTGTTCCAAATGAAAACAAATATCGAGTGAAACAATCTAAAACTCAGAATCCCAGTTTAGTAATTACCAAATTCGAATTAAACAAATAAAATGATAATCGAAACGTTTAAACATAATATGGCGGCTCATTGCGAGTCGGGTACACTTACGGCATTATTAAATCATAAAGGATTTACCATTTCGGAACCGATGATTTTTGGTATGGGTAGTGCATTATACTTTGGTTATTTAAGTCATACCCCAAACCTCAATTTTCCAATGTTTATTTTGCGTACAAAACCAGGTAAGTTAAGAAAGAAGGTAGCCAAACGTTTAGGAATTAAATTTAAGTCTGATAAATTCCGAAGTACTGAAAAAGCTGAAAGAGAACTTGATGATTTGATTTCAAAAGGTATTCCGGTTGCTGTTCAGGTAGATTTATACTATATGGATTATATTCCTGAATGGGAAAGAGTTCATGCAAATATCCATTTTATTACAATCGTAGGAAAAGAAGGTGATCATTATATCGTGAGCGATAGTTATTTTCCAAAACTTGCCAAACTGCATAAAGATAGTTTAAAGAAAGCACGTTTTGCTAAAGGATATCTTGCCCCAAAAGGATTTATGTATTATATCGATTCCGTGCCAAAATCGGTTGACCAGAAGAAGATAATTATAAAAGCAATTAAAGAAACGATCAATAATATGATTGGCATTCAACCTCCATTTATTGGAATAAGAGGAATGCGAATGTTTGGTCGAAAGGTTGTTGGCTGGCCTAAACTTACCCGTGATATTGACCATTTATCACACGAAATAACCAAAATTAATATTTTTCTAGAGGATCAGGGTACTGGTGGTGCAGGTTTTCGATATATGTATGCAACATTCCTTCGTCAGGCTGCTCCATTATTTAATAATACTGAACTCGATGTTTTGTCAAAAAAAATGATGGAAATTGGAGATGGTTGGAGAAATATTTCTTACTTTGCTGCAAAAATTAGCAAGAATCGTGATCTGGGACCTGACAGGCTTTCAGAACTTAGCAAAATGATTCTTGGTCGTGCTGATGCTGAAGAAGCATTTTATAAAGAATTAAAACAAGTTGTTAATCGATTAAAATAAAATTTTACGATGGAAGAAAAAAATCTAAATGATTTGAAGGTGGAGATTAAAGATCTAATTATTAAAACACTTAATATTCCTGATATTACCGCTGCTGATATAGATGACGAAATTCCTCTCTTTGGAGGCGAAAATACACTAGGTCTTGATTCTATAGATGCCATTGAATTGGTTATGGCTGTTCAACGACAATTTAACGTTCGTATTGATGATCAGAATTTAGCCCGCGAAGTATTGAAAAATGTAAACACCATTGCTGAGTTTATTACAAATAATAAAGTAGCATAAGGTTATATTTTGATAATCTAATCTGGAATAGATGAAAAGTGCCTACCTGATTGCAGGGACAAGATTAACAAGATTTTTAAAGATGGTTACCAGAAATGGTATTTCCTTATATCCAAAATATCTGGTGCGTTTTTTATTTTTGCTTCAGAATGGAGCATGGGCATCTATTTTCCATCGCAGGGAAAAGAAATTATATGAATTGAAAATTCAAAACCAGCAGCTATCGGATAATCCATTAATTATAATTGGTCATTGGAGAACAGGTAGTACATATTTGCACCAGTTACTAAATTTAGATCCGAATTTTGTTACTCCAAGTGTTTTTCAAGCCTCATTACCAGATAGTTTTCTTACATCCCGTAAATCATACGAACCAATAATGGGTAAAATGATAAAGGGAACTCGTCCAATGGATCAGGTAAAGCTTGGTTTAGATGAACCATTAGAGGATGAATATGCTTTGTTCAGATTATCTGGTTATTCACCTCTCGAACAAGTAATATTTCCAAAAAAAGGTAGATATTTTTTAAAGAATTTTCCGGGATTTCTTCCCGAAAACGGAAGATTAAAAAAATGGAAAGAATCCTTAATCTATTTTTATAAGAAATTATTAGTTTATAATTGCAAAACCATACTAATAAAAAATCCGTTTCATTCTTTGCGGATTAATATTCTAACTGAAATTTTTCCTAATGCCAAATTTGTTCATATTGTTCGTCATCCTTATAGTGTTGTACCATCAACTCAACGAATGTGGGATATCGTAGGTACACAAAATTCAATGAATAACAAATGGCAGAAACCGAGTATACAAGAAGTTTCGGAAGTTTTAAGAGATATGATGAATATAATTGATAATGATCTGAAAAAAATACCTGAAAACCGAAAGTACGAAATTAAGTTCGAAGAATTTGAGAAAAGTCCTAAAGAGTCCATCAAGGCTATGTACGGTCATTTTAATTTTGATTATACCGATGAGTTTGATTTGAAACTTTCTGATTTTCTATTGAGTATAAAGGATTATCAAAAAAATAAATATACATTGCCCGAAGAAAACAAAACAATCATTAATGGTGTTTTAAAACCTTGGATGCAAAGGTATAATTATAGCATAAAATAGTTTTTAAAAACAGAATAACAAAAACGTAATATACATATGAAATTTCAATTAGTATTTCCTAAATGGAGAAAGCTCGAAGGGCAAACAACGTTTAATCTCCCACCTCATGGGGCAGTCGTATTTGGTGCTACAATACCAAAAGATTTTGAGGTAGAATTTATTGATGAGAATCTGGAAGAAATGCGCTATGACGATAATGTTGATTTTGTCGGAATATCAATGCTGCTTACAACTCAAGTAAAACGTGGATGGGCCATTGCAGATGAATATAGAAAACGTGGAAAAAAAGTAATTTTTGGTGGAATCTCGACTATGTTGCATGCTGAAGAAACTATGTTACATGCAGATGCAGTTTTCTTAGGTGAGGCCGAAGGACATATGGAACAGGTTTTTAATGATTTTAGAAAAGGTGAACTTAAAAAAGTTTATAATTTTATGAACGATTTACCACCGATCGAAATCGTTGGTCCAGCTCGTCGAGAACTTTATAAGAGAGATTTGTATTATCACAAAGGTGTTCAAATGGTTGATACTTTCCATGCTTCGCGTGGTTGCAAATATAGCTGTTATCCTTGTGCTGTTTCATATTTGGGTGGTCGTCATTTCAGACCAAGACCTGTACACAAAGTTGTTGAAGAGCTCGCTACAATTGATAATAACAGATTGTTTATAGTTGATAATTCATTGGCACAAGATACCGAATGGGAAAAAGAACTGTTTAAAGCAATGATTCCATTTAAGAAAAAATGGTGTAGTCATACTATCGAAGATAAGCCCGAAGTGCTTGATCTCGCTGCTCAGGCAGGCGCATGGTATGTTTACCAGGCTGTATTTGATACATCAGATTATATTAAACAACGGGTAAAGAGATATCACGATTATGGAATAGGAGTAGAAGGCACTATTTTACTCGGACTTGATGATCAAACCGAAGATGATATTAAACGTTTAGTTGATTTCTTGTTAGAAATTGATTTGGATTTGGCTGAATTTACTGTTTTAGCCCCATTTCCACATACCAAAGCTTATGTAGATTTGGTTAAGCAGAATCGTATATTTAATCATAACTGGGATGATTATAATGCCGGACAGGTGGTTTATCATCCTAAACATATGAGTGCTGAAAAATTACAGGAAATGTATCAATATGCATGGGATACTTTCTACAAAGACGAAACACAGGAAGAAAAAATGTTTAAATTACTTAAACAAGTTGTTTCAAGAGAAATAGAAGATGGTACATTTAAGAAAAGACGCCAGGATTTATCTAAGATTAGTTTTGGACAAGCTGTAAAACCCAAAAATGCATAATAATTAGAACAAAACATGGAGAATAAATATCAGGATCAAGTATACAATTTTAAAGGGCTGTGGGATTTACCATCGATTTGTGGATTAAAAATAGTAAAAAAACCTGCCAAAACTATTGTTATTGCTACCGATTTGTATGATCAAAACCCAGGAACATCAATAACAGAATGGAATACAAAGCTTGCAATGGAATTGTGCAATAATTTTAAATTAAATCCAAAAGAAATAATTTTTATCGAGCACACTCCACACAAGGATACCAAACTTGAGTTTAACAGAGAAACATTTTTTCAGGTTAATTTTACACTCGATAATGATAAATTTATTAATCCTGACTGGAATCAGTTAACTAAAGAAGAAGTTGATAATTTAATTAGTGAATAAATAAAATTAAAAAAATGGCTCAAATAACAGATAAAATTAAAAAAGAGGTAAAAGAGGTTATTTATGAATTTTTTGCCGAAGAATGTGAAACTCCTATTGAAGATATTTCAGATAAGACAAATATTATTAGCGATTTAGATGGTGATTCGTTAATGTTTCTTGAACTTATAGAGATTTTTAAGAAAAAATACAGCTTAAATATCGAACTAAAAACAATAGGAAAATACGCTGTTAAACATCCAGTAAAAACAGTTGGTGAACTTATCAATATGCAATTATTAATAATTGAACACGAAAATAATATTTTAAATTTTGAATAAAAGATTGTCGAATGATAATCTCTTGCGGAATAGATATTGAAGAAATTAACCGATTCGATAAACATTATTTTCAGAACGGGATTTTATCTGATCTGATTTATGATGTGTTTACAACGCGCGAGATTGATAGTTTTGCGTATTTTGGTAAAAAAGCCTTTTTAAAAGGCTTTTGTTTTAAAGAGTCGTTCTATAAAGCAATTAATTGCCAAAACATAAGCTGGTTTGATATTGAAATTTTTTTTACTGAAAATGGGTATCAAATTAAAACATCAACCTTATTGAAAAATGAATTAATAAAAATTAAAGCAGATAGAATTGAAGTTCAGTTCAGCGAATCTGACAAATTTATAATTTGCACAGTTTTATTGATAAAATAAAGAAATATGATCCAGAAACAGGCATTTCTTTTTCCGGCATTTATAACAGATTATACACAAAAAGAGCTTGAATTATTATCGGGCAATGGGATTGACTTTAATGTTTATTTAAAAACTGCATCAGATAAATTAGGAATCGTTTTGCCCAAATTTTCTTATACTGAAGAAGATTTTCGCAATGACGAACTACTTGCTCAAATAATCGCTTATTTATTTAGTTGTGCTTTTTCTGATTTGTTAAAGAAAAAAAACATAAAGCCTTCTTTTGGAGCAGGATACAGTATGGGAATCTATGCAAATTTATATGCCGCTGAATCAATCTCCTTGGAGGAGGGTATACATATTATTTACAATGCCTTTAAATTAGTTAATGAACTGGCTTGTTCGGGCAAATATGGTATGGGTGGAATAATTGGTTTGAATGTTGATGATATTAATGAGATAATTAAAAAATCAAATTCTAACATTGAGATTATTAATTCGAATAGTGAATTCTCACATGTAGTTGCCGGAACGAAAAATGATGTTAATACGGTTCTTCGGTTAGCAACGATTGAAGGAGCACTAAATGCTGTCGAACTTAACGTAAAAACACCTTATCATTCAAGATTTTTAACTGTTTTTGATGATAGGTTTACCAGTTTTGTTAATACTATTGTGTTGAAAGCTCCAAAATTTCCAATCGTCTCTACCTTTGATCAGAGACTAATTACTACAAGTGATGAGCTTAAAAAGGAATTAGTTTTTAATCTTACATCCAAAATAAACTGGTATAAAACCATGCAGGTATTACTGAAAAATAGAGTTAATGAGTTTTATGAATGCGGAGCAGGTAAGGATCTCTCTAAAATTGCCCGGTTTATTGATGGGGATTTCAAGTTTTCTTCAATTTACAAAATATAAAAAGGGAAACCATAAAATGATTTCCCTTTTTGTTTTAATAAGTTTATAGCTATTTAAAAGCTTTTTTAACTAAAAATGCACCTGTTTCTTTACCGCATTTTGCATAAGCTTCCTGAATTCTGAAACCGGTATCATAATCATTACCCATAGCACCACGTCCAGGAACACCTGTCATTGTTATTACAGCTAATTTACTATCATGATTAACAGTTTCAACAAAAATAATTTCAACATTAATAGAAGCATCCATTCTTGAAATACCAATATTCCAACCTGGTTCGGTGAAGGTGGTTTTTAAGATCATGGTATATTTTGCATTTGTATTTGTCTGATTAAAACTACAATTTACTTTTGAAGTATAGGTGTTAAGCAATTCTTCAAATTTTGGATGATAACGACCTTCTCTATCAGCTTCCCATTTAATTTTCCACTCATCACCAGTTCCGGGATTCTTTGCATTGTATTCAGAAACTTTTTTTGCAATATAATCTTCTTCTTTATCGAACTTACCAACAGCTAACTGGCTATAATCATACTCAACTAGTACTTCGGTTTGTCCCATTAAAAAAGTAAGATCTCCTTCAGTAACTTTTATTTTCTGTGCATGAACAGAAGTAACACTTAAAAAAATAAGTGATACAAGAATCATTTTTACAGTTTTCATAAATAATTGTTTTTAATTAAGGTTAAATTTAAATATAGTTTAATATTAATGCATAAATTCCATGTGTAAATGCTGTAAAGAAGAAAACGATACCAAGTGTTTTGTGTATTCTGTATTTTACTTTTATGTAATGTAAACCACTTAGTAATTGGAATAAAGCCAATAAAAGGTTGATTATTCCAAGCCATAAAATAATATTTATTCCGAAAAGCATGCTATTCGACTTTAATAGTTACTTTATTCTCTCCTTTTGAACCATGTTTGTTACAATTTCCTTCGGCAATAATTTCCATGGTTTCTTCTGCCTTTATAGTAAACTCAACAATAAAATTTTGATTTTCAGGCAAACTGCTGGGGTTATATTCCCATTTTTTGAATTCTTTTCCGTTTATTTTTACCCAAACCCAATCGGTATAGTGACCTTTGGTGTTTCCCATATGGGTAACTTCAATTTTTATAGTTATTTCAGTTCCTTTTGCAGCTTTTTCGGGTGCAATTATTTTAACACCAGTTTTATTAGCAAAAACTCCTGTTGAGAACATTAAAAAGATTGCTAATACAGCAATTGAGTAAATCCATGTTTTTCTTTTCATAATTACCTCCTGATTTTTTTTTGTTAAGCTAAGGTAACAAATTTTTGCAATATTTATTTTTTAGAAAAGATAATTACATGTTGTTTATATAATTAGTGATAAACAAATATCATTTAAAGATAATTTGATATTTTTTGGAGATATCTCTTTGAGCAAACAGTAAACCTAAATTACATCGGTTCCTTTTTTAATGAGCCAAAGTTTTCCAACATTTTCATAATATTTTTCGAGAGGTAGTTTTGTTTTTAATACACTATTAAAAAAATTATATTTTGATAAATCATGATCGATGATCTGATCTTTAACTTCGTTATAATAAGGGGTTCCTGGCATTGGAGATAAAATGGTATAACCAGCATAAGTTACTCTATGTGATGAAGTATAATCTGATAATGCTTTAAAATCCGATTCATCATAATCATTCGGAATAACATAATTACC
>JAIFLC010000206.1 GCA_020049295.1 Bacteroidota bacterium | reverse complement strand
ATAAAATCGCGAATATTAACGCTGGCATTAAATTTTAATTTTGCATTATCAAATTCGCCATAAATTAATGGTGTTGTAGTGGCAGTATTAGATATATAAAGTTTATTTGAAGATGTTTCATAATAACCAGCTTCGTTGCCTAAAAATACATTATCGTTTCCTAAATTTGAATAACCAGCATACGGGCCTATAAAAATATTTCTCCATCCTCCATCAGCGTTCCAACCAGCACTTGGACCAATAAAAATACTATAATTGGCAGAATCAGAATTATTTCCTGACCATGCTCCTAAGAATACATTGTTTTTACCACTAGTAGTTTTCCAACCTGAACTTTTGCCAACAAAAACATTTTCTTGCCCACCTGATAAATATAATCCTGCATAGTCACCTATGTAAACATTTCTATTTCCATCATGATTTTTGGTACCTGCAAAAGTTCCTAAAAACACATTACCAAATCCTGTTGTGGTTTCATACCCAGCTACACCAACAATAACATTCCTTATTCCAGTAGTATTCTGATATCCAGCCCAGTTTCCAATAAACACATTTGCTTCTCCTGTAGTATTTGAGACCCCAGCAGAATCACCTATAAGGATATTATAACTTCCAGTAGTATTTGAGGAGCCTGCTTTATAGCCCATAAAAATATTTATTTCCCCACTTGTATTAGAAAATCCGGCAGAATCTCCCATAAAAATATTATATGATCCAATTGTATTTGTATACCCTGATTTATATCCTTGAAGAATATTACTATTACCTGATGTATTTGAAAATCCAGCCTCATAACCAAAAAAGGAGTTATATTTACCAGTTGTAATAGAAGAGCCGCTGCGGTGTCCGATAAGATAGTTATCAGGTGAAAGTGATGTAAATGGCTTCACAACTCCTTTAGCTGGTGTTCGACCACTTACAGCAAATCCACCCACCTTACCTTTAGTTGTTGAGGTATCATTTACATAAATACGCGTACTATCTGCCGTTACAAATAAATAATCATTTATTGTGCCTTTTGCAGGAGTACGACCACTTACTGCAAATCCACCTACCTTACCTTTAGTTACAGAGCTATCATTTACATATATACGTGTACTATCTGGAGTAACTCTGAAATATTCGACCTCTTCACCCAATTTTGCTGGTGTGCGTCCACTAACTGCAAATCCACCTACTGTTCCTTTGGAATCAATGTTCGTATATACTTTTGCTCCATCAGGAAAAACTGCAAAAACAATATTTCCCTCTCTATCTTTAACTGCAAACAAGGTATCGTTATCGGTAAAATACAACAAATTATTATCTAACATTTTAGCTTTTCCTGAATATAAAGAATAAGGAACAGCTATTAATTGTGTAGTACCCATATCAACCAAAGTTCCACTAGCAGGATTTGCTACTTCGGTTTTCTGATACATCTGCTGCGACCAATCAATCATATTATAGTTTCCTGAAACAACTGTTCCGCCGCCAATCTGAATAGCAAACTGACCAAAATTATTTGTAGCGGCAGTATGGCTTTCGGCATAAACAATAGTACCTGAAGTACTGCCTTGCAATAACGATATTTTAACTGTTATTGAAGTATTTTTAACCAATTCGCCCGAGGAATTTCTTAGGACTCCCTGGTAATTGAACGTTTCAGGAACCTGACTGTAAAGTTGAAAAACTGAAATAATAATTAGAATTGTTGAGTAAAAAAGATTTTTCATATTATTGGTTTTAAGCATAAAAAAAATAATAAACTCAATTTCAGAAATTCTGAGTTAAAAAACAAATAGGGTTAGCATACTGTGATTAGTGATCCCGAAAGCTTTCGGGAGTGAATGGTGAAGGTTGAATAGCGAGTGGGTTTACGACTAATCACAGTTGACTTTTCACCAATTGAGCCTTTTGCGGGACTCGAACCCGCGACCTGCTCATTACGAATGAGCTGCTCTACCAACTGAGCTAAGAAGGCTTTCCAATTATCAATTATCAATTATCAATAAACAATGAACAATTATCAGATTTTTATGCCAACAATTACCACATCATCAATCTGTTCACTATCCCCTTTCCAGAAATCGAATGTATTTTCAATTATTTCTTTTTGATCAACCATTGGATTATTTGCTATTTTGAGTAAAAGTTCACGAAAAGTATTATTCATAAACCTCTTTTTATCTTCTCCACCAAATTGATCCACAAATCCATCGCTAAACATATAGATCTGATCTCCTTTTTTCAATTGTATTTCATGATTTGTAAACGGATCCATTCTATGATAAATAGCAATAGGCATTTTATCAGGTTTAATCTCGAGCAGTTTCTCTTCTATTCCTTCCAAACTATAAAGTTGAAATGATTTATCATCGGGTTTTTGGAGGTTTTTTCCAATAATATAAAGAGGATTATGAGCACCGGCAAATTGAACTTTCTGATTATCATGATTAATGCTAATAAGGGCCATATCCATACCGTCGCGTGGTGCGCCAAGTTCGTCTTTTTGATTTAAGCTTTTAACTATTTCCTTTCGTAATTTTCTTAAAATAACTCCCGGATGAGTGATGTATTCTTTCATTACAATTTCACGAAGAAACGAAATACCAAGCATACTCATAAATGCTCCCGGCACGCCATGTCCAGTGCAATCGACAGCAGTAATAATAGTGTGATTTTCAACATTTGCCCACCAGTAAAAATCACCACTAACAATATCTTTAGGTTTGTAAACCACAAAATGATCTGAGACCTTATCCTTTAAAAGCAATGGATTTGGCATAACCGATGCTTGTATAATCTGGGCATATTCAATACTTTGAGAAATTTTCAGGTGAATTGCTTCCAAATCAAGTTTTTGGTTGTATACCATATCACGCTGTGCTTCAATTTCATCACGTTGTGATTCAATCTCTTCTTTCTGCTGCATAATCTCAGCATTTTTTAATTCCAACGCGATATTTGCTTTTCTTTTTAACCTGAAAAGGAAAACTAACGACGAAATTGCAACTATTGCCAGTCCGATTATTACCAGATAAAAAAACTGAAAAATATTTTTTCGTTTTAACTCATTTGCCTTTAACTCATTTTCTACAGTTAGCAACTGAATATCTTTTTCTTTCTGCCCAAATTCATATTGTATTTTAAGAATATCAATTCGTCTTTGTGAGTCTTGCATCCCAACAGTATCATTTAAAATTTTATATTCTGTAAGGTACCTAAATGCAGTTACAGAATCGCCAAGAGCAGCATAGATTTCCTGCAGTTGATTTAATATGGTTAACTGTGTTCTTTTGTTTTCAGGTGTATTCTCAAGTAATTTATATGCTTTATTTGTATAATCGAGAGCCATATCAGGTTTATTAATTTTTTGATAGAGCATTCCTATTTCTGAATAAACCATTATTTCATCCACTTTTTGATCTAACTCAATAAAAATATTTAATGCATCATGAAAAGTGTTCAGGGCATTATAGTATTCACCTTGCTCTACATTAATATTACCGATGTTTGCTTTACATTGTGCAACTCCACCTTTATTACCTATTGATTCGTGTTCCTTTAATGCTTGATTATATATTTCTATCGCTTTAGAATAATTTTTTCTTCGTTTTTCAATTATTCCTAAGTTCTGTGTAGCAATAATTATCCCTCTTTGAACATTTGCAGCTTTAAAAAACTCAATGGCTTTCAAGTATGATTTTTCTGCGCTATTCAGATCTTCAATTATCAAATACAAATTACCTAGTCTTCCATATAGTTTTCCTGCCTCAGCCGGATTGTTATCTGCCGGAAAATATTGGATTGCGGTTACAAAATGCTGCAAGGCTTTTTCATTCATTTCCATGTTTAAATACAGATTTCCAATATTGCTGTGCGCTTGTGATATAAACAATGAATCATTTAGCTTTTCGGCCGACTTTAATACATCATTAGCCACTAGTTTCGCATTAAAAAAATCAGCTCTTTCAAGAAAAAGTGTAAACAGGTTATTTTGTGTGCTTATTGCATCTTTATACAGCCCAACTGATTTGCCTAGCTCAATGCTTTTATTATAGAAAAATATTGCCGTATCTGGATTATCATAATAATTATAATCGGCTAATTCGGAATAAGCTTTAACTTTTAATGAATCAGCAATTGAGCTATTTGTAATAGTACGCAGACTGTCGATATTCTGTGATAAAGCAACATGCGGAAAAGCCAAAATAATAAAACTGATAAGTAACCAAAGAAAAGTTTTCATAATACTTAAATTAGTATTCTTACTTACGTTATTGGAAAAAATAGGTTTTAAGAAAAATTGGAATCTCTAAAAATTAATTACCAAAGCAATACCATTCCCTGTGATTCCAACACCAATTTCGTATGAAGAATATTTTTTCAAGTCCGAATTATACATTTCAACTGATTTTTTTACCTTGCTTCTGCCAGAAAAGGTAACTACCATGCTTGTACCAAGACATGCAACACCACCAATAACACCAACCATTGCAGCACTATTGTCAGAAAAAGAACCTTTGTTCTCAACAATTGCAGCAACTATAACAACTCCCAACCCCGCATAACCTAATATATCTCCAACAAGAATTAGTTTTTGACTCGAATTATAAAGATTTAATGCATTACTATTATCTGTCATTATTGATCTTACTTCGTTTTTCCTAATAACTATTCCATTTTGTCTTACAATACCTCTTTTTGCAGTAAGATAGCTCAATTCCTTCTTTGGTTCTGTTGTTCTTTGTTCTGTTTTAATTTCAGTTGGTATTTCTGAAAAAACATCTTTTGATCCATTTTTATAGGTTATCATTACCACTTTAACCTTTTCGATAACATAAATTGGACCATCTGGATTTTCAAACTTTTTATATTTAATTACATTGGTTGATATTTCATTTACAATGACTTTTAGCTCTTCACCGCTTTTTAACAATAAAACATCTTGAGCAAAAAGTGAATTACACATTGCATAAAATAAAATCACACTGGTGAGCATTAGTATATTTTTCATAATTTATATAATTAAGGGTTATAATCTATTACTAAAAATGGATCAAAAACACCTCTAAATGTAAAAATAAACCACACTAATTCAAACAGATATTTAGTAATTATTTTAAACTGGCTTGTTTCTGAATTATTTAAAAGAATCTAAACTAACTTCCAGTAATTTTCAGAATCATCATGTAACCCAGAAAGCCATTCAGTTCGTGCCGGTAAATCGAGAAACGGGTATTTTACTTTCGAAAGATACAATCCTTGCGGATATGCTGGTAATATATATTTTGGAACCTGTTTATTGATAAGATCTTCCTCAAATTCCTGTACGCTTAATTTACCAGTTCCAATATCTATCAATTTCCCAACGATTATTCGAACCATTGCTTTTAGAAATTTGTCGGAGGTTAGTTGAAGTCTAATTCGATTACTTTCGTTATTTATAAATAGTTTTGCAGAAATAATATTGCTTAATGTATTTGCATGCTCGAACGGGGTTTTACAAAACGCTTTATAATCATTGTACTTTGTTAGCAATTTAACTGCTTTACTCATCTTCTCAACATCAAGATTCACATTAAGATATAATGAGCTTAAATCACTTAAAAATGGATTTTTTGAGAGATGAATAAAATAATCGTAGGTTCTTTCCACAGCATCTAACTGTGCATGAGGAAATCCTTCCATTGGAATAATGTCGAATACTGCAATATCATCGGGTAGTGTTTTGTTAAAAATAAAAAGTAAATCAATGTCTCTTTCGTTTCTCAAATCGATATGGAAAAAATACTGAATGGCATTTACCATCGCATCTGTTCTTCCACAACCAATGCATGAAATGTGTGTTTTATAGATTTTTTCTAAACATTCTTCGAGAACACTTTGTACTGTAACAACACCCTTTTGGCGCTGCCAACCACGGTATTGATTACCTTTAAATCCAATATGAAAAAAATATCGTTTTCTTTTTTGGTTCATTCCTACCTATTTTAAACTTAACTATAATTTTTTGTACAATCCTCGAAAATGAATTCTACGCCCAACAACTAATAAGATTGCTCCGGCAATGGTAAATAGTCCACCAGCAATTTGATATGGTAAAGGTAATTTTCCAAAATACAAATATGCTCCCAAAAGAACAAATAAAGCTGTTGTACTTTGTAAAATTGCCGATCGTGAAGCTTCGATATGCTTTAATGCATTGTATTGTCCAAGCGAAGTAAGAAATGGTCCTAAAAATGAGCCGATTAATATATTTAGGAAAGCATATTGCGAAATGATTAAACTTTGTTTCAGTGCTATTATAAAAATAGTTGCAAAAATAAATAAAAATATAGCTCTGTTAATAGCAAGCATAGTGGGAGTGATTGTTTCAATATGTTTTTTTGCGGTTATTGTGCGCATCGCATAAAAGACTGTACTAACAATCATTAAACCAGAAGTTCCTGTTATAAAAGAAGCAAATGTGGTATCTTTATGATAGCTGATAATTAAGACTCCTAAGATTGTTAAAATTACACCCAAAATTTCAAGTTTAACAAAGCGCTCACCCAGCAATACAACACCCAAAAGAGCGACAAAAATATACTCCATGTTTCTTAAGAAAGAAGGTATTGCTGCATTCGACGAAACCGAGATTGCCCAATAAAATGTTGTGGTTGCAACTATTTCAATTAATCCAACCCAAACCATTATTTTAAACGATTTTTTTGAAATAAAATGGAAATGTCTATGCTCAGGAATGCTTATCGCAAAAGCTGAATTCCAGAAAATAGCAAGTAAAAACCAATAAAAACCAAACTGTGGCAAGCTGACTTCAGAAAAGGCTGCTTTACTAAAAATATAGACTGTAGATCCCGCGAGGGTTGCTAAAAATGCAGAACTATATCCTTTTAAAAGGGATTTCGACATTTATTATTTTTGAAATATTGCAGTAAAAATAGTCATTTTTTACTTCAGATCATCTAATTCCTTATCCTGTAAAATAGGATTATCAGTTCATTTATACCTTAATTTCAAAAAAAGAATGGCTGAGGTAAAAACAAGAGTAACACAATTTGATGCAATTATTGGAATATCTTTAACCAATACCCCATAGATTAACCAGAGTGCGATACCTGTTGTTAAAGCGGTGTACATTCCTAATGATAAATCCTTAGTTTGTTTTGTTCGGATTGCTTTAATTGCCTGAGGTAAAAACGAACCTGTTGTTAAACTGGCCGCAATAAGCCCAAGAATTGTTACTAAATTCATTTATATTTTATAAGATTGTTTTAAGTCGTTAAATCATCTTGATTATTCAAAAATCTTAAATGCAACTGCCGATAGATATCCAGCCAACGTGCTTAAGCCGGTTACTTTATTTCCACCAATATGGACCGCTTCGGGTATCATGGTTTGTGATATCATGGTTAACATCGCACCGGATGCAATGCCCTCAATTCCTATTTCTACATAATTTGGAATTATTGCTCCATAATAATATCCAAAAATAGCACCAACAGCTGTCATTAACATTAGCGAACCCCATAATCCAACTATTTTGAAACTACCCCAACCCATTTTTTTCATTCCGATACTGCTCGACATGGCTTCAGGAAGGTTTGACAAAAATAAACCAGCAATTAGCGTATATGGTATAACTGAGGTAAAAGAAAGTGATTCGAGAGATCCTTTAGATGCAAGAATAATAAGAAAACCAGCTCCGATTACAAAACTCTCAGGGATACCATCGAGGAATATTCCTAACCAAATTGAAAGAGGTGCCGATGTTTGTTTTTCGGCATGTTCATTAATTTCTTTCTGAGTTGGTACATATGAATGTTGATGTACATGCTTTTCTGCTTCTAAATTCCATTCCTCTGCGTCAATATGGTTCTGAGTTTCACCATTTTTGTGTCCGAGATCTTGCATTAACTCATTTCTGGCGTACAGCCCTATTATTTCCTGCAACTCAGGACATGAATCGCGTAGCTGATTAAAATCATTCTGAGTTAGTTCAAATGCTTTTACATCTGTATTTGCAATTGCATCGTATAAAATTGGGTCATGTAGCAAAAAAGCAGTTTCACCAACAATCTCATCATCTTTAATTACATGATCCTGATCGTTTTCATAAACAAGATTTACTTCTCCACTTTCAATAAAAAAAATACGGTTTGTATTATCTCCTTTATGAAAAAGATAACTTCCTTTTTTAAAACGAACCTGACGAATATGTTGAACCAAAATATCGATATGAGTAGCTGGAATTGAACGAATAAGTTTTATTTTCGAAAATCGCTTTAATACGAGCCTAAATCGCTTATTGCGCATATGATTAAAATAGGCAATCGTTGTAGATGCTTTACGTAAATAGCCTCCTTTACTGTTAAGAGCCTCGTTTAAAAAAAAGAATAAAATTCCTCCCACAACACAACCCACAATTAAGAATAGAAATTCCCAGATCATATCATGCCCTACTGTTTGTCCAATTGGGGCATGATTACTCTCAACAAATTCAATTACTGTGGGTGCTATAAGTTCAACACTTAATGCTGCGAGTAGAGCACCTGCTCCAAATGCAGTAAACCCAGCTGTAATGCGAGGTGAAGGTTTCCAAACCAGACCTAATATTGAACCAATAACTAATGATACTGCACTTAAACCACCCAACAAAAAAGCCCAAAACATAAACTTGGTTGTTGGCTCCGAAAGTTCCTGCTGAATTCCATCATTAGCAATAATAGTTGGTACAAAGCTTATAAAAAGGAAAAACAATACTAAAGCCTTTTTCGAGTTGCTACTTCTAATTATCATAAAGCTTAGGTTAAAATGTTATTACTTTATTGGCAAACTATATAATAATTTTACCTGCACAAATGGACTTCCTTCAAACTCATTGTTCTGTCTAGTCCTGTCATCACCAATATTTACCAAGGGTAATCCTAATGTAATTTTATCATCTTCTGCAAACAATCCATAATCTCGGGTAAGCGAATAACCTGCCCTGGCTTCAATAAATAGATTATCGAACAAATGAACATTAGTAAATAAAGAAAGATCTATACTTCGGCGATCTACATAGTAATTTTCTAAACCAGGTTCATGAATTTTATAGGTAGTTGTTAAGCCAATAAAATGAATACCTGCAGAAATATTTTCATTAGGCTGATAATACAATTTTCCATAGACCGGTATTAAACCAGTAATTTTAATCTTGCTTGTAATACTCCAGTCAAGATAAAAGACTGGAACAATGTAAGGCCCAAATAACTCCTGATTATAAAGAACACCCACACGATAAGTATATGTAGGACTTTTAACTTTCTCAAACATTAATACCCCACCCAACTGCAATGATTCTGAAAAAGAAGCATTAAAATCGGTCATATATCTTGGTACAAAAAGTATCTGAATATTTGTATTTGAACTAAGCTTATAAATTAAACCCGTACGAAAAATAATACCATGCAAATTAAAATCATCTTTTCGCGAAACTGCTGTTGTATCATTGTTTACCGAAAAATACTGATAATCTATGCTTGTGTACCAAATTGATGAATCTTTGAGTACAATTGGCAAAACCAGATTTGCCATTACAGCTGCTTCGTAATTGTCATTATTATACTCAGAACTCATAAAATTATAATTACCCGCAAGAGTAAAAATATCTATTCGCTTTTGTGCATTTAACGCACTCAATGCAGTCACTAAAATTAGAAGAGAGAAAAGTTTTTTCATCGTAAATCGTTTTTGGAGTTTTACTTTATTAATTTAGTTTAGAAGCATTATAAATGTATTCAATTTAAATTTCATTTATATTTCAAAAGAACAGATGTTTTTAAATTGTTTATAAATTTAATAAATAAAACTTTAGAGCATAAATTATTTAATAATTTGTTTTTATTTCCACGTTTCTTACTTCTTTAAATAAAAGTTTACAATTGAAAGGTAAAGGTTCGAAATAAATATTTAAATATTTGGCATAAAAACTTACTAATAATTATTAAATTTGGTATTACTATTCACTAATAATCAATATTATGATTGAATCAATAATCAATTCATTAAAATCGGAAGTTGGAAGTCAAATTACAGGACAAACCAACCTGCCTGCAGGAAGTCTCGATAAAGTTTTTTCAATTATCGGAGATGTAACCAAAAAAGAAGTTACTGGTCAACTAAAAAGTGGAAATCTTTCTACCGTAATGAATCTTTTTTCCAATAAAACAAACAATTCAGGAGCAAACTCACTTCAAACAAGCATTACTACAGGTATCGTTTCAAATCTTGTAAGTAAACTTGGTTTATCGCAGCAAGTATCAAATACTATTGCACAAATTGCTGTACCTGCGTTAATGAATCTTATTACCAAGAAAAACAGCACCACTCCTGATGATGATCCATCGCCACTTAATGATATTTTTGGTTCTATCACAAAAGGATCGACTGGAAATATAGTTGGTGGTCTTGCTAAAAACGTGTTAGGTGGTTTGTTTAAAAAGAAATAATTATTTGAACATAGAATACAAAAGGAGTGTAACGCAAGCTATACTCCTTTTTGTTGAAATAAATATTGAATACTATTAATATTCAAGAGCTCTTGGAAGCTTCTTTGCCTGTTCAACCCAATCACTTACTTCATTTACTGATGGAATTCTTCTGCAAAGTTTCTTTTCAGCATTCACCTCATCCATTTTTTTAGCAAGGTTATCTGCTTTTCTTTGGGCTAATTCGGGAACTGTATCAACTCCTGATGCTTCGAGCAACTCTGCAAATTCAGGTCCAACACCAGCAATTCTTAACAGATCAACCATATTTGCAAATTTTAGTATTTGCTTTTCTGTTAATTCTGAATCATCAGCTAGTTTTTTTCGTTGAGCCTGAGTTTTACTGTTTTCTAGAAAATCATCGGTATTTATAATCCCAACATTTCGGAGTTTTTCACCAATTACAGGACCTATTCCTTCAATATCTTCTATTTTATATGCTGATGATTTTGATGCATTGCTAGTTTTTGATTCCTCTTTTTCTGGCTTTTTTGCTTTTAGCTTTTCTTCTAATGATGAAATAGTTGCTGAAAGTTTTTTAGAGTTTTCTTTGCATTCATTAAGGTCAGATAACAAAGGTTGTACTTCATTTTTTCTGAAACAATATCTTCCTAATAGGTAACCAAGTATGGCGCATATAAGGCCGATTAATATTGGTACTAATAAACAAGCTATATTCATACTATTTAAATTTAATGATGGTTATTTAATGTTAATTACTGCACGTCGGTTTTGCGATCTGCCTTGCTCTGTATTGTTATCAGTAACTGGTTCTTCTTCGCCTTTCGAAATCGTATTAATTCTTTCTGCCGGATATCCGTGTTTAACCAATGTGGCTTTTAAATAATTAGCACGATTCGTACCCAGAATCATATTTTTAGCATTACTGCCAGTTTTATCAGTATGTCCGATAATTATTAATTCTGAATTGTTGTATTTTTTAAGAGCCTCTACAAGATTGGTTAATTTCTCCAAATTTTCAGAAGATAAGCTTGTTTCGTATTTATTATATTTAAAAAGGACCGTAATAGGATTCGCATTATAATCTGCTTTTAGTTTGGCAAAATTATCCGAAACTGCAATTTTGAAATTAATTGATCCTGAAACTATCTTGTTATCAATAAACAAAAAATCACAAAGCTCACCACTTGTTTTAATCCTAGCAGGATCAACGCCTTTGGATATAAAATAATTCATTACATCATTGGCTCTTGCTAATCCAAGATTATTAGAGGGTGATGAATTCTGCTCACTTTTCATTCCATAACCTTTTATTTGCAATTCAATATCTGGATTTTTATCCATATATTGTTTTAATGCATTTATTCCAATATCGATTGAATCGCTAACTGGTAACAAAGCATTAAATCCATCCTTATTAAATTTAAAACTGCCAAAACATTTAAATTTAAAATCATTAAAATTAAAGCATAGGTTTTTGTTTGCATTAATCTCATTGTAGTTGGGTGGAAGATTTTCTGTTTCAAGAGCTGAAACATCTTTTTTGGCATTGCAACAATATGTTGAGTACAAAAATGTACCGATAATAATTGTTAAAACAATACCCAGTAAATAAATAATTTTTTTTGACATATTTGGGTAATAAATTAGGTATAGAATTTAAAAACGGATGCAAATAGGTAAAAAGAAAAATATGAAAACATTCACATTCTTCTTTTATATAAAACATATACTATTCCTGCTTTACTTCAACTTCAGCCTCTTCAACTTCTGGTTCAACACCAATCTGACTTTCAATTTCTTTCACTTTAGCTTCGGCTTTCTCAATTTTTTCTTTCTTTTCCAGATATTCTTTTTCAGAAATTTTCTTTGCTTTTTTGTCTTTTTCTAATTTCTCTTTTGAAGCATTAATTTTCTCTTTTGCTTCTTTCACTTTAGTCTGGCTTTCGGTAACTGTTTCGTTTAGCTCCTGTTCCATTGTTTCTTTATTTTGCTTTGCTTCAGCAGCTCGTTGCTGACCAAATTCCTTACCGGACAACTCTCCTTTATTCTTTCCATGTGCATTGCCTTTGCCCTCGCCCTTTTCTCCTTTTTCTTTCTTCACTTTATCTTCCTTCTCTTTTTTATCGCCTTCCTGATCAGTTTCCTCATCTATTTCAATTTCTTCGGTTTCGGAAGTTACAGTTGTATCTGATTCTTCAGATTCGATTTCTTCTGTAGTCTCTTCATCTTCGTTTTCAAGCTTTTTCTCGGCTTTCTTACCCTTTTCCTTAACATCTTTTACTTTCTCTGTCTCCTTTTTATCTTTCTTGTCTTTTTCTTGGGCTTGAATATGTGTAGTACCGATTAGTAAAAAACAAGCTACAAGTATTGCAATTATGTAATTGAAATTTATTTTTTTCATTTTTAGCAAATTTTTAGGTTAATAATTAAAGTTCATTAACAAGACTATCAAGCTCTTGTGTGGCTTTTTCAATTTCTTGTTTTTTCTGATCAATTTTTTCTGAAATTGAATCTAGAACTGCAGCCTCTGCATTCAATTGTTCAATTTCTTTTTTCTCAGTTGCACTTGGGCCACATCCTATAATAAATAACGATGCTATAGCCAATAAGAAAAAGATTTTTTTCATAAAATAGATTTTTTGAGTTAGTAATTTGAATGAATGAACAATTTACTCTAATCTATTATTTTAATCAAGTAATTGCTTTATTTTAAAACCTTTATTTAAAAAGAACAATAAGAGTATAAACTTTTATTTAGCTATTGCATAACTATTTAAGAACATCGTTTGGGAATTTGTATTGACAGAAGCATTTGTATTATGATAAAACAATATTGATTTTTACCTTTCTTTCCTTACCTTTACTCTATATAATCATGTAAAAGAAGTTACATTTTTAATTTACTGAGCTCTTTGGAAAATCCCAAGAAAAATATTCTAACTACTTATAAAGAAGAACTAAGCAGGCTGTTTTTAATCAGTTTTGGTGTTTTTCTGTTTATTCTTTTCTTTCAACCATTTCCTTTGCAAATGCTTGATTATAATAATAGATTATTATTTGTAACAGGGATAGGAGTTCTAGTGTTCTTACTTGAATTTATTATTTTTATTTTAATACCATTTTTGATTCCTAAATGGTTTAAAATGAGCGAATGGGAAAGTGGACCTCCATTTTTTTTGAGCTCAATTTTTTTAATATTAACTTCCACTGCATTAGTATTTTATATACGGTATGTTGGGATGGTTCAACTTTCACTTTACATTATGTTTAAAGTGATTTTGGTTTGCTTATTTCCTTTAATCGTATTAGTCATTTTATACAAAAACAAATCTCTCGAACGAATTATTTCTATTCTAAAGGATCAAAACAAATTTTACTTTTCAAAAATTAAGGAATATGAGGAAATGGGGATTGAAGAGGAAATCGATTTTATTTCAGAAAATAAATCAGACAAATTAACACTTAATTTCAAAAATATAATTTCTATAAAGTCAGCTGATAACTACATCGAGATAAACTATTTGGAAAAAGGGATTATGGAGAAAAAGCTGTTACGTAGTACATTAAAAAACATTGAATCTCAATTAGCAAATCAAAAAAATTTTATTCGTTGCCATCGCACTACTATAGTAAATAGCCTCTATATCGAAAAGATGACAACAACCTATAATGGTTCTTACTTAAAAATGAGCTATATAGAAGAGAAAATTCCAGTATCAAGACAATATGTTGTAATGGTAAAAGATGTTGTTTCGGCAAACCAATAGCTCCATCATTCGCCCCGGGCGAATGATTTTTCGCCACAATTTTGTCCAATTCTCCCCTTAAATATGGTCATTAGACCCTCTTTTTTTTAAAAGCAGGTTTTAGGTTTTATATTGCACTTAAACTAAAACCAAATTATTATGATAAATGTAGTTGACAACTATTGCGAATTTCCAACTGTTTTGCGACGACCAATGTGGCAAATCTGGCATAAACTTCTAATTCGTTTTGATAAAGATATTACTGCTAATTTTATGAACTATGGTTATGCATCGCTAAATGGTGATAAAATAATAGATCTTGAAAAAGGTGATGAAAAAAACCGCTATTGTATTCAATTGTATGATCACGTAGTTAATAAAGTAAAACTCGAAAATAAAAAAGTACTTGAGATAGGTTCTGGTAGAGGTGGTGGTGCACACTATATTTCCCGTTATTATAAACCTCTCAAATATACCGGAATAGATATTTCGACTAGTGTTATTAAATTCTGCAATCAGTTTTACAATGTACCTGGTTTATCTTTTATTGAAGGTAGAGCAGAAAAATTACCTTTCGAAAAGGAATCATACGATGCAGTTGTTAATGTTGAATCGGCAAGATGCTACAGCGATTTAAACGTATTTTTTAATGAGGTACATAGAGTTTTATCACCAAATGGCCATTTTTTATTTGCTGATATGATGGAGAAAGGAACTGTAGAAGATATTAAAGAAAAACTTATGCATTGCGGTTTTTCAATACTGGATGAAAAGGAAATTACAAAAAACGTTGTTAAGGGATTAGAACTTGATACCGAAAGAAGAGAAACACTTATTCAGAAAAAAGTACCCGGATTATTAAAGAAATTCTTTTTGACATTTGCCGGAACGAAAGGTACCACACGTTTTAATTCTTTTAATAACGGTAAATTCGAATATTGGAGCTTTGTTTTAACAAAGAAACAAGCAGCGTAATAAACAATTTTAGTTATTCTTTGTTTTTTATATAATTATTCATTTTGCCTGTAATAATTAATATACAGGCAAAATTTTACTATTAAATTCATGGAGAAAATAAATATCCGATTTCAGGCACAGAATAAACCTGAATTTATATCAAGTTTAAGGGATAAAGTTGATCATTATTTTGAAACAAATAATATATCGAAATATGGCAATATGAATTTAGCCTTTAAATCGGTATTTATGTTTTCTCTTTATCTTGTTCCTTATTTTTTAATGATTACAGGGGTTATCAATTCACTGGCTGGAGTTTTTATTTGTTGGGCGATTATAGGATTAGGAAAAGCTGGTGTTGGAATGGCTGTAATGCACGATGCAAATCATCATAGCTATTCAAAAAACAAAACAACTAATAAGTGGATGGCCAAAACCATGTATTTGCTTGGAGGCTTTCCTCCAAATTGGCAGTATCAGCATAATACATTACATCATGGTTATACGAATATTGATGGAGTTGATGAAGATATTGATCCAGGTTCAGTTATACGCTTATCACCCCACAAACCTCTTTTAAGAGCACATAAATATCAACATATTTATGCCTGGTTTTTATACGGTTTAATGACTCTTTCATGGGTCACTACAAAAGATTATGCCCAGCTTAAACGATATATAAATAGAGGTGCTCAATTAGTTAACAATAGAACAAATAATCAGTTGTTTATTACTTTAATTGTTTCAAAAATTATATACTTTGGATTTTTCTTACTTATTCCAATGGTTGTATTGCCATTTGCATGGTATTGGATTATACTCTTTTTCATTACTATGCATTTTGTAAGTGGTTTCATACTAACTATTATTTTTCAAACAGCGCATGTGGTTACTACATCCGATTATCCATTACCAGACAAAGATGGTTCGATTTATAATAATTGGGCTATTCATCAAATGAAAACCACATCAGATTATTCGCCTAATAATAAAATCTTTTCGTGGTTTATTGGAGGGTTAAATTACCAGGTAGAGCATCATTTATTTCCTAATATTAGTCATGTGCATTATAGTAAAATATCTAATCTGGTAAAAGAAACAGCACATCAATATGGGATACCTTATTATGTACAATCTGGATTTTTAAATGCTTTATGGGAACATGCAAAAATGCTAAAGAAGCTTGGCCAACCCTACCCTATTTAAATAGTTCACTAATAGCTTAAAATCGAATATTGGAGTTTTATTCTAACTAAAAAGCAAGAATATTATTTTTTCTAAAATCAATAAAAGGGATTTTTCAGGTAGTGTTTAGCCCCTGCCTTTTATGATCTAAGTACTTTAACGTTTGTTGCTGCAAGACCTTTTGGACCTTTCTCTACCTCAAAAGTAACCATGTTGTTTTCAACAACCTCTTCGAGTAAACTTCTTACATGCACAAATACACTTTCTCCAGTTTCTGAGTCTTTAATAAAACCAAAACCTTTTGAATCATTAAAATATGTAACAACACCTTTTCTGATTGGATCAGGTTTTAATGATTTATCCTTTTTCGGTACACCCACCTCAATATGTTCCAGTTCTATTTTCCTTCGTTTACTTGGATCAGGTGGTGTAGAAGATAACTGGCCATTTTCATCAACATAAGCAATCATATCATCCAGACTTCTTTTTTCATTATCCTTTCTGGCCATTCTTTTTTCGGCTTTATCTTTTCTCTTTTTCTCTTTTTTGTTTCTTACTTCTTTTTTGTTTTGTGTTTCTTGCGATCTACCCATAATATGTTTTTTGTTTTTTTTATAAAATTACTAATTAAGATTCTATTGTTCTAGTTTTCCATTAAAGAAATATTTGTTCTCATGATAATCTTTAATTTACCCAATGCTTTATCCTTAATCTGCCTAATCCTTTCAGATGACATATTATATTTTAGTGCAATATCTTGCAATGATAAAATTGGTGTTCCACATAATCCATATGACATTTTTATAATTAAAGCCTCTCGTGGTGAAAGTTTATTTAATGCCCTATGAATGTTAATCATTAATGACTCCTGAATTAAATTATTATCAGGAGTTGGAATATTGCTGGTTTGTACAGTATCATATAGACTAAAATCATTACTACCATCCGTAGAAAGAGGCATATCAAATGACACATGTCTTCTTTTGATATCATTTAACAAATCAATTTCGTCATTACCCAATTCTAGATAATCGGCAATTTCAGCATTATTAGGTTCTCTGCCAAATTCTTGTTCGAGATGTGGTATAGCTTTTGATATTTTGTTAATGGTAGATATTCGATTTAATGGTAAATGAACAATATGTGTTTGATCTGAGATAGCCTGAATAATAGATTGACGAATCCACCATACAGCATACGAAATAAACTTAAATCCACGTGTTTCATCAAATTTCTTAGCTGCCTTTACTAATCCCAAATTACCCTCATTTATTAAATCAGGAAAGGATAATCCTTGATTTTGATATTGTTTAGCCACCGATACAACAAAACGCAAATTTGCAATTATAAGTTTATCGAGAGCAATAGTATCACCATTTCTAATTTGAACGGCTAACTCAGTCTCTTCTTCTGCAGTAATTAATGAATATTTGTTAATTTCCTGAAAATACCGACTTATTGATTCATCAGATCTTTGAGTTATTTGTTTTGAAATAGTTAACTGCCTCATAAATATTTACTTTAGTATCTTTTTTTATTATTATTTTTCTATCGTTTACAGATTTCCCTTATAAATAGTGAGATTAACTGCCCCCAAATAATTACAGAATAAAACCTGTTTAAAAAATATCAATACCCATTCCTATCGTACAGATTGGAATGGGTAAAAAATATATTCGTTATCGAAGGAGTAACCTTTAAGTAAACTCCAACGAATGAATTTAGGCTGCTTTCACATTAATAGCAACAATACCTTTGTCACCATTTTTGGTATCGAAAACCACTTGCTGATCGGGTTGAAGCTGATCATATGAGTTTACAAGTCCTGATCGGTGAACAAATACATCTTCACCATTTTCAGACTCAATAAAGCCAAAACCTTTAGCTTCATTATACCATTTTATTTTACCTTTTGTCATGAAATTTTGTTTTATTAATTATTGTAATTTTCTTTTTTTGGCTTTGCTTCGTTTACAACAATTTCTCTGTTTTCATATTTAGCGCCATTAAGTTCTTGAATTGCTTTGTTAGCTTCATCACTATTTTCCATAGTTACAAAACCAAAGCCTTTGCTCCTACCACTGAATTTGTCGATAATAATGTTTGTCGCACTAACAGTTCCATACTCTTCGAATACCTCTTCAAGGTCGTTTTTACTAACCTCGTAATCAAGGTTTCCTACATAAATGTTCATTGTTTTTAAAAATTAATTGTTTGTTAAATAACAGGATTGTTTGTTTGATTTAAAGATTTATGCAGATCCGACAAATTATTGATTTAATGGACTAAGCAACGTGTTTTAAACGAACAAGCATTGTACTTACAAATACCTGTTATGGATTTAAAATTTGGATTTAAAAAAGAGAGCAGTTGTGAACTAATTATTGAAATGAACTAGTAAATAAAAGCACAAATTCTCAAATCTGAGATTTTGACAAAGTTACGCTTTTATTTTCAGGTATTTACTATTAAGCTTCTTTTATTTAAACTCTAGGAGATTTATGCGATAAACGAAGCGATATTTATTTTTATATATCATTTCAGCCTT
>JAIFLC010000155.1 GCA_020049295.1 Bacteroidota bacterium | reverse complement strand
TGGAGTAGCGGAACTATTTTTGTAAAAGGAAAAGAATATCCAAATCTTTTATTAAAATATGATGTGTTAACCAATGAAATTGTTTTAAATATTCAGATAAATGAATATAAAAGATTGTTAAGTGTTAATAAGTCACAGATAGATTCATTTTTGATTGAAGACAGATTATTTGTAAGTTCCAGGATATTATTAATCAATTTGGAAGAGCCAACATTCTATGAAAAGATAAATAATAATGAGTATTGTTTGTTAGTTAAGTACAAAAAAGTCTTTCTTAAAACTTATAATAATCTATCTCCAAATGGAAGATTTTCGTCGTTAAAAAAGGATATTATTCTCTTTCATAATGGAGTGTTAGAAAGTGCTAATACTGCCAATTTATTAATAAAAGGATTTGGAAATTTAGATAAAAAGAAAGTTAAAAACTATATAAAGCAGAATGGAATAAACTATTCCAATGCATCATCCAGAGAACTAAAAGGATTAATAACTTATTGTAATACAATTACCTTCGCTAAAAATGAAAATTAAAATACTTCTGGTTTGTCTTTTCTTGTTCGTTACCGTAGATTTTTTATCTGGTCAGGGAAAAAATATTTATATAAAACAACAAAGAACTGATTGGTATAGCTTTTCCAAAAAAATAGAGAATGAATATAAAATTCATTTTTATTTTGATACTGATAGTTTCCCTAATATACAAATAGTTATTTCTGAAGATAGTATCCTTCTTGATCAATTACTTAAGGATTCTTTTTCAATATATGGTTTATCGATATCAAATGATAATAACGGCAACTATTTTCTGTTTAAAGAGTTTGCACTTCAGGCAAATCTTGATAATTTCTTTAATCAATATCAGAAAAACAGCATTGGGTTAAAAAATGAATCTGATATAATCAATTATTCAACCAATGGCAATGACTATTTGAAAACTTATCAAGAGTATATTTCAGAAAATGTAATAGTTGGTAAAAATGGATCGTCACATAAAAATGAAAAGGTTGTTATAAGTGGACATGTTCTAAATCAGGATGATGGTGAACCAATTTCTCAGGCTTATCTGAAAATTTTAGAAAAAAATAAATTTGAAACCACCAATATATCTGGTTATTATGAAATTCTGATTGAACCCGGTGAATATACATTACTAGTAAATAGCTTAGGTAAATTTGAAAAGAATTATAGGTTAACAGTGCTTTCAAATGGCCAGTTGAATATTTCATTAAAAACGAAGCCTTTTCTAATCGACGAAGCTGTTGTATCGGCTAGTCGAAATCATAATATCAAGAGCACCAACATGGGATTTGAAAAAATGAGTGCAGTGGCGATTAAAAAGATTCCAGTGGTTTTAGGTGAGCAGGATATAATAAAAGTTGCCCTATTATTGCCAGGTGTTCAAACGGTGGGAGAAGCATCGGCTGGATTTAACGTTAGGGGAAGTCCTGCAGATCAGAATATGTTTTATATTAACGGTTTACCCGTTTATAATTCATCGCACTTATTTGGTTTATTTACAACGTTTAATTCGGATGCGATAAATGAGTTTAGAATGTATAAAAGTAATATTCCGATTGAATATGGAGGATTTCTTTCATCCATTTTTGATATTGATTCGAAAGAAGGAAATAAAGAAAATTTTTCGGCTCGTGGAGGTATCGGACCTGTTTCTGCCAAATTGCTTGTTGAAGGACCAATTGCAAAAGGTAAGGGAACTTATATTATAAGTGGCAGATCGACCTATTCGGAGTGGTTATTAAATCAAATTAATAATCCTGATATTCAAAATAGTTCTGCATCATTTTATGATGGACTAATAAATCTTACCTATTCAATTAATGAAAAGAATAACATTAAATTGTTCTTATACGGTAGTAGCGATAATTCTGACTTAGCATTTGGTTTAAGAAATCAATATGATAATTTAGGGGCTACTTTAAACTGGACCCATTTCTTTTCAAAAAGTTTTATATCTGAATTGGATATTATAAAAAGTCAATATGCCTATACTGAAGAAAATTACGAAATTGATTATCTTGCAAATAAACATTCTTTCGAATTAAATCATAACGAGGCAAAATTGAATTTTAAGTACTTTCCTAGTCATAATCACTCTGTTTTGTTAGGGTTAAATGTTGTTTATTATGAATTAAACTATGGCGATTTTGTTCCATTAAGTAGCGAATCGCTGATAAAAACACTCGAATTTGAACCTGAAAAAGCGATAAATAGCAGTATTTACATAGGTGATCAATGGGATATAACAAATCGATTTACTCTCGAAGGAGGTGTTCGTTATTCAATGTATTATTATTTGGGCCCAAAAACTGTTTATGAGTATTTACCAAATAAACCAGTAGAAATTGCCAATATTACAGATACAATTATATTCTCTAACAATGAATCGATAAGTAATTATAATAATTTTGATTTTAAGTTATCTGGTAAATATGAACTTAGTGAAAGCTTTTCGTTAAAAGCCAGCTATAACAGGCTTCATCAATATATTTATATGTTGTCGAATTCCATCAGTGTAACTCCGACAAATAAATGGAAATTAAGCGATTCGCATTTAAAACCAATGAGAGGTGAGCAATATACTTTTGGTATTTATAAAAATTTCGGTAAAGATCAAATTGAAGCATCTGCTGAGGTTTATTACAAAACAGTAGGTAATCTAGTCGAATATAAAGATGGCGCCGACTTTATTACTAACCAAATACCTGAAACCAATATCATTCAGGGTGATTTAAAAGCCTATGGTGTTGAGCTTTTGCTAAAGAAAAAATCAGGGCAGTTAAACGGATGGATTAATTACACATATTCCAGAGCATTGGTTCAGGTAAATAATCTGGTAACTGGCGAAACGAATAATCTTGGTTTAGAGTATCCTGCAAACTACGACCGGCCACATGCATTAAATTTAGCACTTAATTATAAGATAACAAAAAGGTTAAGTTTCTCAGCAAATGTTGTTTATTCAACAGGCCGGCCTATAACATATCCGACTTCTATTTATTACCAAAATGATATTCAAATTACAGAATTCTCGATGCGAAATGAATACCGCATTTCTGATTATTTTAGAACAGATTTATCAATTAACATAGAAGGAAACCTAAAAAAGAAAAAACTGGCTCATGGCTCCTGGTCAATCTCATTTTATAACCTTACTGGAAGAAGAAATCCATATACCATCCAGTTTAGAAACGAAGATGGACAAATACAAGGATATGAAATTTCGATTCTAGGTACTGTAATACCATCAATTAGTTATAATCTTAAGTTTGGAAACTATAATGATTAAGTATCTAAAACTACTTATGCTTTTAATTATTTTTGGTTGCAAAGATGAAATAGTTCTGAATAATAAAAACTATGAGCCAAGGATGGTTGTAGATGGGTCTATTACCAATGAACCTGGGCCTTATATTATTAAATTATCGCAAACATCTCCTATTAATCAATCCAAAGAGATTCCATTTACAGAATGTAAAATAACTCTTTTTGATAATACAGGAGCTTCTGAAATACTAACTGAGATTGAACCTGGTACATATTGTACATCTGAAAGTGGTATTCAAGGAGTTGTTGGTAATTCCTATAAAATAACTATTTCCACAGGTGATGGGAAGGAATATATAACTGACTTTCAGGAAATGAAAGAACCTGTTGAAATTGATTCAATTTATGCTGAGTTAACGTCTATCACCTTAGCTGAGTATCCTTTTAATTTACCGGGATATCAGTTTTACACTGATTCTAAAATTGCCTCTGGTAGTGAGAATTATTATTTATGGAGAATGATTGAAACATATGAGTACACTGCAGAACATGAACTGGTGGGTATTCTAAATAGCACTAGTACCCTTGCTGATTATCAAAAACTTAAAAGATGTTGGAAAACGCAAATGGTAAATTATGTGTATACTGGAACTACGGCTAATTTAACAATTCCAAAAATCATACATCAACCTTTGCATTTTGTGGGTACTGATACAAGAAAGTTACATATAAGATATAGCTTATTATTACAGCAATATTCAATAGATAGTAAAGCGTATAATTTTTGGAAAAATATAGAAAAGCAATTTACTACTGAAAATATTTTGTTTTCAACTCAACCCTTTAATATTATTGGAAATATTAAAAACGTAGATAACAATAATGAATTGGTATTTGGATATTTTACAGTAGCGTCCGTAACTCAGAAAAGAGTATTTGTTGACCGGCCTGGAGTTGGATTTTATTTTGAATCTAACTGTTCTGTAAATTATAATATCGATGCCTTAAGCAGATTACCCTGGCCAATATATTTAATTAATGCTAGCAATGGTATGCAAGCTGCTGTGGATGAGCGATGTGTAAATTGTACATCGAAAGGAGGAGTTACAACGAAACCGGATTTTTGGGTTGATTGTGAATTGATTAATAATGAAGAACCTCAATAAAAAATAAGGAAATTTGATTTGAATTAATAATAAAAATATATGAAAATAAAGTATTTAATAATTTTACTGATAATAACTGTTTTGTCTTGCAGAGAAGAGGTTCTCCTTGAATCAACTAATAATTCGCAATTATTGGTTGTTGATGGAGCAATAACAAATAAACCAGGTCCATATAAAATATCACTCTCAATTACATCTAATGTTAGTGATCCGCAAAATATTCCCTTTACAGGATGTGATGTCATTATTCACGAGGATTCTGGCAACTCAGAAGTTTTAACGGAATTAGAACCAGGTAATTATTATACATCTGCTTCTGGATTACTAGGAAAAGTGGGTTTTTCGTATCGTATTACCATTTTAACACCCGAAGGTAATGAGTATGAAAGCGATTTTTGCGAAATGATAGCTCCTGTAGAAATTGACTCCCTCTATGCTGATACAACTCGTATTGCTCTTGAAGGATATCCATTTGGTTTGCCAGGAATTCAATTTTTTACAAATAGCAAAACAGTCCAAACTACGGATAATTACTTTTTATGGCAAATTACAGAAACTTACAAATATGATGCAGATAATATTCTTCATGCAGTTTACGAGTATGGTAAAATATATGTGAATAATATTGATACATTGTTTAGTTACGATACCCTAAAAACTTGTTGGAAAACCCAAAAAATAAAAAATATTTATACTGGTAAAACATCGAATTTAACTGTACCCAGAATTACTAATCAACCATTGCATTTTGTTGGAACCGACTCAAAAAGATTGATAGAGAGATACAGTATATTACTCGAGCAATTAACCATTAATGAAGAAACCTATAATTTCTGGAGGAAAATCCAGGACCAGATATCACAAGAAAATATATTATTAACGAAACAGCCTTATAATATTATAGGTAACATAAGAAATATTAACAATCAAAATGAAAAAATTCTTGGGTATTTTACCGTAGCTTCAGTTGATCAGAAACGCATGTTTGTTGCTAGACCGAGTATTCCTTTTTATAATTCAACATGCTATGTTGTAACAGATTTGACTAATATGTTCAGACAGCGTGGCCCATTTTACCTTGTCTTAACTGAACAGGGATTGGGAAAAGTACATCCTGACTGTATTGATTGCAGATCGGAAGGTGGGGTTACTCAAAAACCAGCTTTTTGGGTAGAATAGTAACTGAGAATGAATAAAAGAGTAAGCGAAAATTTATAAGTTATGCTAGAATAATCAACCAATAATTAAGAAAATATGAAAGTGCGGTATTTCATCATACTATTTATTATTGTCATTCTTGGATGCAAGGATGAGATATCGTTGAATTCGGTAGATAATAGAACATTTTTAGTTGTTGAGGGATTAATTACCAATGAACCAGGTCCATATTCTATAAAGCTTTCATTGTCATCATCGCTTGATAAACCTCAGTTTATTCCTTACACAGATTGCGCAATAACCATTTATGATAATAATGGAAACACAGATCTTTTAACTGAAAAAGAACCCGGAATATATTATACATCTGACGGTGGAATAAAAGGAATAGCTGGTAATGAATACAAGATAACCATTGTTACTTCCGAAGGAAAGGAATATTATACTGATTTTCAAGGTATGAAAGAAAATATTGGAATCGATTCGTTATATGCTCAATATACAGAACAGGAAGTATTAGGCATTCCATATGGTGTTCCAGCTTATCAGTTTTTTGTTAATACAGAAATAGCCCCAAACAGAGATAATTATTTTTTGTGGACTATTACTGAAGCTTATGAGTATGACATAGATAGAGAAATTCAGTATATTGAAACACTAGATCAGTGGGGTCGCATGATTGTAATTCTGCATGATACAACTTACGATGCGTTCAAAACTTGTTGGAAAATTATGAACTTAGGAAATATTTTTACTGGAAAAACAAGTAATCTGAGTATCCCGGTTATTAATAATCAGCCGCTGCATACAGTTACAACAGAGACCAAAAAGTTAACAAAAAGTTACGGAATAGTTGTTAATCAGTATATAATTGATGAGCAGGCTTATGTTTATTGGAATAATATTCAAAAACAGAGTTCTGATGTAAATTTTATAAACTCAACCCAACCCTTACCAATTCGAGGTAATATAAAAAATGCTAATGAAAAAGATGATATCGTTTTGGGTTATTTTACTGTTGCATCTGTTTCTCGGAAGAAAGAATTTGTAAACGCGTTGGTTGGCCCATTTTATTATTCTAAATGTATTGTTATAACGGATAAGGAAGGAATAGGTAATTTTAAGGAGAGATATGGGCCACCCTGGTTTTTTGTCGAAAATGAGAATGGCAGTATAGGAATAACTTATCCTGATTGTATTGATTGTAGAACTGATGGTGGATATACCGAAAAACCTGATTTTTGGGTGGATTAGAAACTTGTAAATTATTTAAAAATGAAATATTATCAAACTTTATGTACTTATGTTGCTTTAATCATTATTATTAACATTGGTAACGCAACAGCTCAAATAACTGATTCGGTTTTTTTTAATGATATTAAAGAAAATGTTAAAATTGAAACTGATCGTGATCTATATTTTAGTGGCGAAAACATATACTTTTCAGTAAATTATAATATAAATAACAGTGCGGATTTTCCTGCAATCAGTAGTATAGTTTATCTCGAACTGATAAGCTGCAGTAATGGATCGGCCTATGTACAGAAAAAGTACAATTTATCTGATTTTAATTCCAATGGTTTTCTACCTATTCCTAAAGATGTTGCTACTGGAAATTATTTATTAAGAGCGTATACTCATTATCAGCGCAATTTCTCATATTTAGATTTTGGATATCAGTTTCTTACTATTTTAAACCCAAAAAATAATACCACTACTTTATCAAACTGGCAAGAGACAGATTCAATCTGGATTGTACCGGAAGGGAATATTTTAATTGATAATATAAAAAATAAAGTTATAATTAGAATTCCAGATTCTTTGGCAATACAGAATAACAAATTTTACATTACAGATAAAGATAATAATAGAACAGAATTAGATAGTCCTTCAGAATATGGGCTTATTGAAACCGAACAAGTATTTGATTATTCAAATAAGTATAATCTTTTAATTGAAACATATAGCGGAAAATCAATTTTAACAACTTTTCCAGAAGTTTATAGTTCTGGAATCCAAACGAGCATAAATACTGCCAGAAATAGTTTCAACTATATTATTCAAACGAAAGAATCAACATCCCAAAATCAGAATTATAAGGTAAGTGTTTTTGCAAACGATTTGAGAAAAACGTATACAAGGGATATTGAAGTTGTTAATTCGATTAATTACTTAAGTATTGATCAAAGCATTTTTGAAACAGGTATAAATTATATAATACTTGAAAAACAGGATGGAACTATTGAAAGTATAAATACAATTTATCATATTGCCGGCAAAACCAATGATTTATCTATAGTACTCGAATCGGATAAATTTAAATCAAGACAAAATGTTCATTTTGATATATTGCCAGCAAAAACCAATTCTGATGAATACTTAATTTTAAATGCTTCGGTTACCAAAAAAGGAGCCAGGCTGATTAACGAAAGTTTTAAACCTTCCTTTTATTTAACACATTCATTACTAATTGATAATTATGTAAAAGGAACTTCTCTTTCAGATCAAAAAATATTATCTCAAATTATGATATTATTTGATAAAACTCTAAATAAAGAATCTTTTTATCAAAGAATTGATTTGGCAGAAAAAAAGAAAATTGAATATTTTCCAGAAACCAGAGGTTTAACAATATCAGGTATTTTACAAAATAAAGCAACAAAAGAACCTATTGCAAATCACGATGTTTATTTATCGGTTTTGTACAATAATCCACAATTGCATATTTATAAAACGAAAGAAAATGGGGATTTTGTTTTTTCTTTAAGCCAGTTAACAGGGATTAATGATATTTTTATTTCTCCAATAACTGATATAAGTGATGACTACGAAGTTTTAGTAAAGAGTTCATTCTCACCTGATAAGCCAGATTTAAAATCTGTTCCAGCAATTTTTAATTATGCGGATAAACAAAAAATAGAAGATTTATATGTTAATTATCAATTACAGCAGAAATTCTGTACTTCTGATGAAATCCATGATAAAAACCGCGTAAAAAGCAAACAGTTTAATATTGATGAAAATAAATCAACTTTTTACATGAAGGATTATATTCAGTTCGAAAGTTTTGAAGAAATTTTTATCGAAATTATTCCCAATGCAAAAATAAATAAATCAGGTGGGCAATTAAGCTTTAATGTTTATGATAAAAATAGTATAATGCTTTCTGGAAAACCACTTGTTTTGGTCGATTATTTGCCTGTTTTTGATTTTAATAAATTATTAACGATGCACGTTTCTCAAATTGAAAAAATCGAGGTGATTGGAAATACATACATTCTGGGCCCAAATATTATAAACGGAGTAATTCTGATAACAACTAATAGCGAAAATTTTGGAGAGATTGATTTTCCGAAGTCTTCAATATTTATGGAATATCAAACTATTGAAAAATCAGTCGATTACAATGAGTTAATAGGTTCATGCATTAATTCTTCTGCAAATTTACCCGACTTTAGAACAACCTTGTATTGGAATCCTAACCTTAAAATTGAAAATGAACGCAAAACAATTAATTTTACTACATCCGATAGCAAAGGAGTTTATGAAATAATTGTAAAAGGAGTATCACCCAAAGGTGAAACCTATTATGGGAGAAAGGAAATTATCATAGAGTAATCATTTATTGAGTTAATAAATCATTAATCTATTGGTTGCTGCTGATTTTTCGTAAAACTTTTTCACGAATGATTTCCTGATTATTTCGATTTTCTATTTTACTCTCGAGCCATGAGATAATATCAAAATAAATAAATGGACGTCGTTCATAGAATTTCTCATTTAGCGGTAATAATTGTTCACGCAAATCTTTAAAGGCATCTGTTAATTGATCTCGTGTTATTGAACTTAATTTGCGCACAAATCGTAGAATAATTTTTTGAAAAGCATGCAAATCATTCTTTTTTATTAAAAAACGATACGTCGATCGTAGGTAATAATCAACCAGATCAAAATTACCAAGTTCATAATGACAAATCAGGTTTAGAATGCGGGCAAAGCTGTGAATGTCCGAGCGGATATCCACATCTTTCATATTAATAATTTTATTAAGCCAAAATACTGTTTTGTGGTAATTATCGTCACCAAAATACATACACGCAAATTTGTAGTAAAAAATCGTAATGTAATGGGTATCTAATAAATCTTCATATTTTTCAAGACTTTCAGCGATTTCAGGTATAATTTTAGATCCTTCAGTAAATTCACCCAATAAAAAGTAACGATTGATTTTGTGGGTTGATAAATACTTAAATAATTGTAAACGAATATTTTCAGTTAGTTTAACTTCAGTATTATCTTTAATTGCTTCAAGTTTTTGGGTTGTAGCAATAAACTCATCGTACTTGAAAAGCTTGGATTGTGATACCAATAAATTATTGATCGCTTTAATGTATTGTTCTGTTTTTGCCGGAATTAATCTTGGATGTTCATCAAACAGCGCAACCCACTTTTTTGCATATTCATATCCTCTTTCGAAATCCTGAATAAAGAAATAGTAACCTACGAATGAATTATATAAATACATCTTTTCATCAAACGAAAGCTTGTCTTCCTGAAAAACTGGCAAAGTCGAATAAAGGAAACTGTTTACCAGTTCAAAATCCTGATGATTTCGAAGAAACCCTATTTTAAGATAGAACGAGTATAGCTTTATTGTTAGATTAGAAAATGTACTTATGTTGCTTATTTTCTCTTTAATCTGATCGGATGATTTTATAATTTCGCTTACCTTATCTTCAATGTTTGTGCGGATAAATTTTGTAACAAGTCGTTTTTCAAGCTCAATCACTTCAAACAATAAAAAATTCTTTTCGTTAGTTTCGGCAAGCTGCCTGGCTTTTTCAAGTGTTTTAACACATTGGTCATATAAGCATTTGTTGTAAAGAATAGTTGAGTGGTCGAGTAATTCGCGTATTCGAATTTCAATATCCTCATCAGAATTAAAACTTCGCAAACTTTTAAGAATTTGTCTGTGCAAATGGGCCTTTAAATTTGAGAGTTGCTGACTTTTTATTGTTTTTTCCTTTTCAAGGATTTTATTTTCATCATAATCCTTTTGCTTATCAATTAAGTCAAAAAGTTTTATAAAAAGAGCATCTTCAGCGCCTTTCATGCGGGTAACATAAAGTTTAAAGTATCTTTTTTCCGACTTGGTAAGCGATTTTATTAATTGAAATATTGGATCAGAATTTCTGTTGGCCATTGTACTGAATAATTTAATAGATGGTAATGTAATATTAATTAAACCAGCTATTTAGGTTATGACGATTTTGTGTTATAATTATGCTGGGCATCGTAAATCATAAAATATATTGTTTTTTAGGTTTAGCCACAAAAAATACTTTTGGTCGTTAATTTTTGGAAAGTAATTCAAAACAAATGTAAATAAAAAAATGAAAAACTAAAGTTAAATATTTTATCATTTACTATTCATAAAACGTATTGTTTTTTGTTTTTTACAGATTTGCTTTGGATATTTTATTTATGTTTAATTTAAAATTGTATTTATGAGTTTCGTCAATTATTCAACATTAACATCAGGTATAGTTAAATCAAAACTTGAAGACTTTGAAGTTGAACAATTTAATTCTGCTAAAATCAGTAATATATATTCCAATAAAATATTGGTATTTGAGAACAATTCAGGCGCTGTATCAGATTATGATTTTGCTGTAAAGGCTATGTATGATGCAGGTTATAGAATTGTTATTTCAACCGACTTCCCTGATGTATTTAATGCCAAAGCATTGAATGCAGGGTTGTTTCCAATTGAGATTTCAAAAGAATTTATTCACAAAATGAATCGTGAATACGAAATTGAATCAAGACTTAAGTTGTTTGTCGATATTGTGGGTCAGGAAATAATGATCGTAAAAACAGGCGAAAAAGAATATTTTAATTTGAGTGATTATAAAAAAGAGTGTCTTTTAAACGGATATAACGATGTGGATTATATCTACTGTGTATATGATGATATCAATTGTACAGAAAGAAGCAATTGCGAAAACGAAATGACTGAATATGCTATTGAATAGTTTTTTATAAAATTTTGCATTATTGTAGTTAGTTTGATAAAACAGAATTGGGAAACATTAAGTACTAGTTCTGTTTTTTTATTAAATGAAATAAGCCCTACGAGGGTTTAAAACCCTCTTATGTTATATTTTCTAACCTTCTCAGTTAAAATGCAATAATAATGAAAATCTGCGGAGTATTGGTTATATATTATGGACTTACGAGGTTTTCAAACCAGACCTTTATAAAAGCCCTATGAGGGTTTAAAACCCTCGTAGGGCTATACTTTAAAAAGTAATAACTAACCCTAATTGAGGATTATTTGAAACAGGATCAATTATCAGATTAAGATTTATATCCGCAGATTCTAAAAAGGAATTATCCAGAATTCCACGGTTATAATCGTGTAACGACCTGAATAAATAGGTTTTAGCTAATACATGATATGTAAGTGATCCTGTAATAAATACTAAAATTGCCGCAGTTAAGTAACCGCTTTCTTCTTCAAGGTATGTGTTTTGGTCAATTACATCATCACCAGTACTGAATTTATCTGTAGGATCATAAGTATAATGATGATATGCCAAAAGAGGAGCTATTACCCACATTTGTAAAATACCTGCAGCTCTTGTGTATTTGTAAATATTTATATTTTGTGTAGCAATTGAATCGCTGATTAAATAGGGTTTCAGGTTTTGACCAAACATGCCAACATTTTTCCAGGTTTCACCATGATCTGGGGAGAATTTACGATTTACAAAAAAGATGGGAGTTAGTGTAATCCAGGTAGTTTTGCTTTTGTATTGCAGCGAATCTATGTTTTTTTCTCCAATGGTTATAGGTATTTGAGCATAAATAGTCGATTGAAGAAAAATAAATAAAACTAAAAACTGAATTTTTTTAATCATAAAATAATTACCCTGTTTATTTGCCTAAAATTACTAAAAGCTTTTTTATTGAACGATAAATATTGATTTTTCTTGTTTGCAGAGGTGTTTTTTAAACTTTTTCAGAAAATTTATGTCTAAATTTTAATTCAAAATTCAAGATTATGATTGGTAAGAAATATGTTTTGGTGGCGGTTTTGTTGATTAGTTCTTTTTTATCCTTTTGCCAGGATATTGAAAAACAAAAGCAAATCCGATTAACTCAAACAATTACTGAAAAAGAAATTATTGAGTATGCAACGATACTTACATCCAAAGAGTTTGATGGCCGTTTATCAGGCTCGCCGGGATATATGAAGTCTGCTCAGTGGATAGCTTCAAAATTCGAAAAATGGGGAGTTAAACCCATGGGTGATAATGGCTCATATTTGCAATATTTCGATAATGCCTATACCAAAGTTTTTGATAGTGGGAATGTTTCCTATCAATTTATTGATGAAAATGAAAAAAATATTGAAAAGAATTATCGTTTTCCCGAAGAATATTTTCCTGGGCAAAATTCAGGTTCCGGCAATATTGAAGGTGAGTTAGTTTATGTCGGTTTTGGAATTTCTGCCCCTGAATTAGGTTATGACGATTATGCGGGAATTGATGTAAGAGGTAAAATTCTGGTCTTCGAATCAGGGTTGCCTGTTAAAGGGAATATTCCGGATATTGAACGATGGGTTCCGTACGATTACCATCAATATAAATTTAAAAATGCAATTGCTCATGGTGCAATAGGCTGGCTTTATATTAGCAAACTGGCTAATCCGAATACACCTTATAATAAAGATTTTGTTTATGCCCATATTGGTGATGAGGTTGCGAATGATATGTTTAATGCATCAGGCAAAAACTATAAGGAAATAAGAGAAGAAATTGTTAAAAATTTAATACCAAATCCATTTGTATTAAGAGGCAAAGCAAGAATTAATGCAAATACACAGCGATTCGAAGATTCAAAATCGTGCAATGTAATTGGATTAATTGAAGGAATCGACCCGATTCTAAAAAATGAAGTTATTATTATTGGAGCTCACCTTGATGCTGTTGGCAATTTGGGTAAACTGTTACCCGGAGCATTAGATAATGCCTCAGGAGTTGTCGATATTATCACAGCAGCGCGAATTTTAGCTCAATCACCTGTAAAACCTAAACGATCAATACTATTTATTATGTTTGGTGGCGAAGAATGCGGCCTATTAGGAAGTACTTTTTATGTAAACAATCCCAAGTTTCCGAAGGAAAAAGTAGTTTGTATGATCAATCTCGATATGGTTGGAAATGGAACTGGCCTGGCATTATGGGGCGGTGAATCATTTCCAGAAATAAGTAGACATTTTACTGATGCCAATACTAATTATATTAAAAGAACGATGAAAACCTCGGAAGCACGGCCTGTAAAAACCCGCCCCAGAACTGATGGTGCCGTATTTACCATGAATGGATTTAAATCGTTTGCTATTGGAACAACCGATGGCGTAAAAACGGTTTATTACCACCATCCATTGGATAATGTTGATGCTTTAACTCCAGACATAATGGTTGATGTAGCCCGAATGATTTATTTTGGATTGCTTGGTGTGGCAAATGATGAAACATTACAGATCAAGTAATACTTCATTTGCATCCTTTTCACCAATAATCATCTTATAGGGCGATTCGAGTAATTCTTTAACTTTTACCAAAAATCCAACTGAATCCTTACCGTCAATAGTTCTGTGATCGTAGGACAGAGCAATATACATCATCGGCCTGATTTCTACTTTACCATTTACGGCAACTGGTCTGTCCTGAATGTTATGCATTCCTAAAATTCCCGATTGTGGCGGATTTAAAATAGGAGTGGAGAGTAGCGATCCGAAAACACCTCCATTAGTTATGGTGAATGTTCCGCCCGATAATTCATCGAGTGATATTCGGCCAGCACGGCCTTTGTCGGCTAATTCTTTTATTTTTAATTCGAGTTCGGCTAAACTCATCGATTCTGCATTACGAACAACTGGAACCATTAATCCTTTTGGGGTTTGAACGGCAATACCAATATCGGTATAATCTGGAAAAAGAATTTCATCGCCTTCGATTTGGGAGTTAACTGCAGGGTAAGCTTTTAAGGCAATGGTAATCGCTTTGGCAAAGAACGACATAAAACCAAGTTTTATTCCATGCTTTTCGGTGAATTGTTTCTGAAACTGATTCCTCAGTTTTATTATTTCAGTCATGTCCACTTCATTAAACGTAGTAAGCATGGCGGTTTCGTTTTTTACTGAAACTAGTCGCTCACTTAATTTCTTGCGCAGTGGGGTCATTTTTTTACGTTCAATTTCCCGTGTGCTTTCTTTCTTCGGTGCAGAGATCGATCCCTGTCCTGATTTGGTTGCTAAAACCTGTTCAATTTCGTGTTTTCCAATACGTTTTAATCCTTTTATAACATCATCGATACTTAGGTTATTTTCATCCATTAGCTTTTGAGCTACCGGCGATACTTTAACATTGGCAAATTCCTGACTGCTTTTTATTGGTTCTGACTTGGCTTGTTGCTGTATTTCTTTTTTAACCTCAGGCTTTAGCGATTCTTCTTTTTTTGCTTTTTGTGGTTTTGATTCATCCACTTTTACAGAAGTATCAATTTTGCATGCCACAGCACCTACCTTAGTTGTGGTACCAACAGGTATCAAAATATCGATTTTACCGCTCTCTGATGCCATGAGTGGCAATGTTGCCTTATCGGATTCAATCTCGGCTATTTCCTGGTCCTTTTCAACAAATTGACCATCTTCTACTAACCAGTTCGATAATACAACTTCGGTTATCGATTCACCCGGACTCGGTATTTTTATTTCAATCATATAATTTAGTATCAAGTATCAAGTATCAAGTATCAAGTATCAAGTATCAAGACTTACCTTTAAACTTTTATCCCACCTGCGGCGGGCAAGCTTTTTCCTTTTATCTTGTGTCTCACATTTCACATCTCACATCTCACATCTACAAATAAGTATGCTCTCTATTAATCTCTTCTCTCTTACTTCCAACTTCACATTGTAAACCGCAATATACTTTTTTAAGTTCACATGTACACTTTCTGAAAACCTTATTAATAATTTCCTGCTGACCCAGCACATGGAGTTTATGCAATCCTACTGCAGGACTTCCACTTGCCAATCGTGCCAATGGTTTTATATCTATTCCTTTGAACTTATCACGAACAAAATTCCAGGCGCCCATATTTTCAGGTTCTTCCTGTACCCATAACCAGCGAAGTGTATTCGGGTATTTTTTTATAATCTGTTGTATCTGCTTTTCTGGCCATGGATGAAGTTGTTCAACGCGAACAAGAGCAATATCCTTGGCATTGAATTCTTCTTTTTTCTCTAATAAATCGTAATAAATCTTCCCGCTGCAAAATACAACACTTCGTACTTCTTTTATTTCTACATTTTCATCATCTATCACTTCTCTGAAAGAGCCATTGGCTAAATCATCCAGAGGTGAAATGCACTTTGGGTGTCGTAATAAACTCTTTGGTGTAAAAATGATTAGTGGAATTGCAAAATCACGATGTACCTGACGACGTAATACATGGAAAAAGTTGGCTGGTGTTGTAGCATTCACAACCTGCATATTATTGTTGGCACTCAAGGTTAAAAATCGCTCAATGCGGGCACTTGAATGTTCCGGTCCCTGTCCTTCAAATCCATGAGGTAAAAGCAGTGTTAAGCCATTCATTAATCCCCATTTATCTTCGGCTGAACTTAAATATTGATCAATAATTACCTGTGCTACATTATGAAAATCACCAAACTGTGCTTCCCAAATCGTTAAACCATTTGGCACTGCCAGCGCAAAACCATATTCAAAACCCATTACTCCATACTCCGATAAGGGCGAATTAAATACATGAAATGGGGCCTGATCTTCGCTTATGTTTTTTAATGGGATATATTTGTTTATCGAATCTTCGATGGTTACGGTTGCGTGTCGATGCGAAAAAGTACCACGCTCCGAATCCTGCCCGCTTAAACGAACCGGATGACCTTCGGCAACCAGTGTTCCGTATGCAAGAAGTTCTGCCATAGCCCAATCCAGTTTCTCCTCCTTTATCATGTTGTTGCGATCATCCAACAGTTTTTCAACCTTATTAAAGATTTTTATATCCTTTGGCAGATGATTAAGCTTATGCGCAATAGCTTTTAGCAGTTTTTTATCCACACCTGTTTTTGGGGATTCTTCAAAATCCTCATTTTTAGGATGACGGAAATTTTTCCATTCTTCACCTAAAAATTGCTTTATGCTTACCTTCTTATTTTTTTGAGCAATTTCAAGTTTTAACTCTAATTTTTTATTGTACTCCTGATCAAGCTCTTTTAATTCTTCTTTGGTACTAATATTATTTTCAATAAGATACTTGGCATAAATATCACGTGGATTTGGATGCTTACTTATAATATCATACAATAACGGTTGTGTAAATCGTGGTTCATCGCCTTCGTTATGGCCATATTTTCTATAACACAGAATATCAATAAATATATCGGTATGGAAGGTTTGCCTGTATTCCATTGCCAGTTCGATGTTATAAATCAGCGCTTCCACATCATCACCATTCACATGAAAAATGGGCGATTTGGTAACTTTTGCAATATCTGTACAATATGTACTCGATCGAGCTTCAAGGTAATTAGTTGTAAAACCTACCTGGTTGTTTATTACCAGATGAACTGTTCCCCCAGTTCTATAACCATTAAGCTGCGACATTTGCAGTGTTTCGTAAACAACACCCTGGCTTGCAATAGCTGCATCACCATGAATAATTATTGGAATAAGTTTGTTATAATCATGTTCGTATTTTTCCCAAATCAATGCTTTTGCTATTCCCTGTGCAATAGGACCAACCGTTTCAAGATGCGATGGATTAGGAACAAGCTTAAGGTTTACTGCCTTTCCTTCGTCTGTCTTTATTGTATTTTCATATCCCATGTGGTATTTTACATCTCCAAGGGCAATATTTTCGTCATATTCTTCGCCCATAAACTCGGAAAAAAGCTTTTCTTCAGGCTTTTTAATGATGTTTGCCAGTATATTTAGCCGACCTCGATGGGCCATACCAATAATAAACTCCTCAATACCTAATTTCGATCCTTTTTCAATAATAGCATCCATGGCTGGGATTAGAGTTTCGGCTCCTTCGAGTGAGAATCGTTTTTGTCCAACAAATTTTCGGTGTATGAAATTCTCAAATCCTACAGCTTGCTTTAAATGATTGTAAATATGTTTTCGTTGTTCAGTTGTAAAAACAGGAATATTCTTGCTGCCTTCCATTTTGGTTTGCAACCAACTAATAATTTCAGGATTACGGATAAACATATATTCAGCACCAATTGACTGACAATAGGTAGTTTCAAGATGGGAGACTATATCTTTTAATTGAGCGGGCCCAATACCTATATTTTTACCAGCTTGGAATGTTTTCTCAAGATCCGAGGGTTCTAATCCGTAGTTTTCAATGGCCAACGTAGGAGTATAGGCTCTTCTTGTTCGAACAGGATTTGTTTTGGTAAATAAATGTCCTCTTTTTCTGTATCCTTCAATCAGGTTGATAACCTTAAATTCTTTATCCATCCATTCGCTGCCTTTTGTTGAAGCAGGGAAGGTTTTTTGAGCAAACTCAAATCCTTCAAAGAACTTCTGCCACTGAATATCAACAGATGTTGGGTTGGATTTATACTGTTCGTATAATTTATCAATTGAGTTAATATCTGAATTTCCTATATATGAGAATTTATCCATGATAATTTATTTTGCTTCAGTGTGTTGATTTATCCCGTTGTTTTGTTTAATGTTTTTAAAATAGATTGATTTTAACTTTAATCAATAAATATACGTAAAACAAGCCTGATATCATATTGTTTGGACATTTTGTTTAATTTTTTGGTTTTGTTATTGAATTGAACAAAATTTTGCTAATAATGTTTAGAATATAAATTATTAAAATTAGGAATAAATCGAAAATTGAATAGCAAAAACTTGTTTATAATCCTTGCAACATGAAAATAGGTATTCTCAAAGAACCCGAAAATGAAAACAGAGTGGCCTTATTGCCCGATAATGTTAAAACGCTTATCGATCTTAAAACAAAGGTTGCTGTTGAAAAGGGCGCGGGAGAAAGATCGTTCAGTTCGGATCAGAGCTATATAGACAAAGGGGCTGAAATTGTTGATAGAATCAGCATTCTTAATAATTCTGATCTGATTATAAGTATTCATCCATTAGGCGATGATGAGTATAGTAAGCTTAGAGAAGGACAATCGGTTTTAACTGCTTTTAGTCCTTTAATAAATATGGCTTTAGTGAAGTTGTTTGTTGAGAAAAACATTACAACATTTAGCATGGATATG
>JAIFLC010000130.1 GCA_020049295.1 Bacteroidota bacterium | reverse complement strand
CATTATCGATAAACTGATTAACGACCGGAATCTGCTCTGAATTAGTTAAAAAAGCAGTTTGGCGTATATTTTTTAACGAACTCAAAGGAACCCCTTTTTCGAGCAATGTAACTATCTCTTTTAGTGTTTTTTCGCCCATACCATAAACCAACATATCAGCTCTGGATTCAACTAATATGGATGGTTTAAGCTTGTCAGACCAGTAATCGTAATGTGTAAGTCTGCGTAATGATGCTTCCACACCACCAATAATTACGGGAACATCAGGGAAAAGATCTTTTAAAATATTGCTGTAAACTATGGTAGCATAATCAGGTCTGTAACCGGCTTTTCCTCCAGGAGTAAATGCATCATCGGATCGAAGGCGTTTATTAGCAGTGTAATGGTTTACCATAGAATCCATATTTCCTGAAGTAACACCAAAAAATAACCGTGGTTTACCTAGTTTTTTAAAGTCACGCAAATCATCACGCCAATTTGGTTGTGGAACTATAGCCACTTTCAAATTCATCGATTCCAATAGTCGACCAATAACTGCTATTCCAAATGATGGATGATCGACATAGGCATCGCCACTTAGAAGTATTACATCAAGCTCATCCCAACCCCTTGAAATAACTTCTTTTTTCGTTGTTGGTAACCAGTTTTCTTGATTATATGTAGTTTTATTTTGAGACATATGTAAAATTAGGGTATTAAAACCGAACTATCACCGTAACTTAAAAATCGAAATTCATTATTTAGCGCAAAATCATATATTTTTTTCCAGTTATTTCCTATAAATGCTGCTATCAGAAGCAATAATGTACTATGTGGTTGATGAAAGTTGGTAATTAAAACATCTACAAGTCTAAATTTATAACCGGGAACAATCATTATCTGTGTTGATGCATTTAACTCATTTTGGTGATGAAAATCCATATAATTCAATAATGCTTTTAGAGCTTCTATTCTTGTTTCAGTGCGTTTTTCAGAATAGGGATTCCATTGCAAAATATGAGTATTGAGTTGTGTGTTTTTCTTTAAATTTAAAGTACGAATACCTAACCAATATATACTTTCAATAGTCCGGACAGAAGTAGTCCCAACTGCAATAATCTTTTCAGAATTAATAAGTTTTTGAATGGTGCTTTTTTTTACAATAAAATGTTCGGTATGCATTTCGTGATCTGCAATTGAATTTGTTTTTACAGGTTTAAATGTACCTGCACCAACATGCAATGTAATTTCATCAAAATCAATATTTTTTTTTCGTAATGATTCAAAAACATCTTCAGTGAAATGCAAACCTGCAGTTGGAGCAGCAACTGATCCTTTGAGTTTCGAATATATGGTCTGATATCGTTCTTTGTCTATTTCTTCAGATTCACGATTCAAATAAGGAGGAATAGGTGTTAATCCTGCATTTTCGAGTATATCGCTGAAATATATTTTTTGATTATTCCAGGTAAACTCAATAGTTATTGAATCATCTTTGGCTTTTATTTTCGTTGCTGTTAAAAGAATATCAATTCCATTAATTTTTAATTCAATAGACAATTCCTGATTTTTCCACTTTTTAAGGTTACCCACAATGCATTTCCATACCACTTTTTCATTCTGCTGAAAAGCCAAAACATAATCTGAAGGATTAACTGGCTCAAGACAAAATATCTCAATCAGCGCACCGGTTTCTTTTCTGAAAAGCAAACGAGCCTGAATTACCTTAGTATTATTAAAAATCAGTGTACCCTTGGAAGGTAAATAGTTATGCAAATTATAAAAACGATCTTTACTTAAATTGCCATTATTATAAACTAATAAATTAGATTCGTCTCTCTTATGCAAAGGATATTTTGCAATTCGCTCAGCTGGTAAAGAGTAACTGAATTCGTCTATTTTTATGTTTTGATAGTTATTAAGCATTTTTAAATCGTTTCGACGAGCAAAAATAGTTAATTTTACAGAGTTTAAAACTAAATTTTACGATATGACATTTAAGAAAGGTGATAGGGTTAAATTCCTGAATGATATTGGCCAAGGCGAAATAATTGGATTTAAAGATTCGAAATTAGCTATTGTTATTAATGATGATGGATTTGAAATGCCTGTATTAATAAGTGAGTTATTAAAAGTTGATTCAAAATATAATATGGGTGATTCAAATAAGGTAGAAATAAACCATGAGGATGATGACGTAATTGTTAAATCAAAGAAAGAAGAAAAACCCGAACCAGAAAACCTTGCATCCGACGGATTACTTGCTGATAGAAAAGCAGATCTGTTTTTTGCAATAGTTCCCAAAAACCAAAAAGATATTGCAAATTCAGATCTTAATCTATTTCTTATTAATGATAGTAACTTCAGAATTTTGTATTCAGTTTCAAATAAGGAAAATGAGCTTCAATCGCTGCTTGCTTATGGAAATCTTGAAGATAACACAAAAACCATTATTGGTGAAATCAAACGTGATGAACTGGCTAAATATGAGGAAATAACATTTCAGATCATATTCTTTAGCAAAGGAAATTACTATTCACTTCCGCCATTAAATAAGATATGGCAAGTAAAACCAAGTAGGTTTTTTAAAGCAACTATTTTTGGTCAAAACGATTTTTTTAATGAACAGGCTTTTATTTATGAACTTTCTAAAGATGAAATTGATTTTTCGAAACAGATTTCAAAAGAATCGATTGAAAAGGCCAAAAAAGAAAAAGAGATAAATCAAACTAAGAAGCCCTTTCAAAGTCCTAAAAAAGATGATAATCAAGGTATAGAAGAAGTTGATCTTCACATTGAGGTGCTTATTGAAAGTTATCAGAATTTATCTAATTCCGAAATTGTTGAAATACAAATGGCTCGTTTTACCACAGCTCTTGAAGGAGGAATTCTTGCCGGCACACGAAAAATGGTATTTATTCACGGTGTTGGAAATGGAAAATTAAAACAGGAAATACGTAAAACAATTGAACGTAAATACCCTAAATTACGATATCAGGATGCTTCATTTAAGGAATATGGATATGGAGCTACCATGGTTATCTTAAAATAATATTAGTAAGGGGAATGGATTTCTAATTTCTAATATCAAATTACAAATTACAAATCACAAATAATTGCATTACCTTTGCAGCGCAGTAGGTTGTTCCATCGCTGTCCGCTTAGGCGGAGGGAGGAAAGTCCGGGCAACACAGAGCACCAAACTCCGGAAAGCGGAGATATCCGTGAGGGTATAGGTTACAAAGAAGAAAATAACCGTCCTAACGCTTGCCGTTAGGATAAGGGTGAGAAGGTGGAGTAAGAGCCCACCAGTATTGGTAGCGATACCAATAGCTGTTTGTCTTTTGGGTTGCAAGACCATGTATACCGGCAATTAAGAACTGCTCGTTCGATGCCGGGGGGTAGGTCGCTTAGATAAATGATGGAAAATGCAATTCGTTGCATCACAGAACCCGGCTTACAGACCTACTGCTTTTTTTATTTAGATTATTAGTATCAAGTATCAAGATTTGAGTATTTAGATAATATAACTTTTGTTCCACCAACCTCCCAGCCATACGGCAGGTAAACTTCGGCGGTCAAGAAAGCGGACAGTCTTTTTAACTTTTATCCCGCCAACGGCGGGCAAGCTTTTTTCTTTTTACTTTTATCTTGTGTCTCACATCTCAAATCTCGAATCTACATTCCTGGTGCCTTATATCTTCTCCAAAACTTCCATCTTGTTAATGAAGTATATACTACCATTCGTTCAAAAAATCTAAATCGTAATAAATAATGAAATATCCAGTAAAAGAGTATAAATAAACTAAAAATTAAAACAGCATCAATAAAGAAAAGGATTAGTTTATTGGCCCAATCTGCCAAATAGGAACTGAGAAAATCATGAATAGGGATAAACTTGTATATATTATATAGAATAACAGAGTTTATTAAAAACCATATACCGAAAATAAATCCATGAGCTGTTTCAATAGCTCTTTCGGGGCAAATATTCATACATTGCATACAGCTTTCGCATTTATAAGTCCAATAGGGTCGATTATCGATTGTTTTGATTGCTTGAATAGGGCATTTTTTAATGCATAAATTGCATTTGGTGCAATCTTTTGATGCATAAAATGATTTGGCTAATACAAATCTTCCTATTATATAATATAGTATAGCAATTGGAGAAATTAAGATATCCTGAAAAATGTCTCTCAATGCTTTAAGATCTTTGTCGCCATTAAAAATCTTTTGTGCAAATCGCTCAGTTTCTCTCTTTCTTTTGCTATAAATGGATTGAACAACTGCTGGTTTTATTCCCGGATGAAACGAAATCCAGTTTGATGGAAGATCAATCGGATGCATTCCAACAATTTTATAGCCCTTTAATCTTAGAATTAAAGCTGATAAATATTGAGCCATACCACTTAATCCGGGCAAAAAATACTTACCCATTTTCATTCCGGCACGAGTGTTTATTATAAATACCTTATTGTTTTTTGCTTTAGGAAATCGTACTATAAAATGAAACATAATAGGAGGGAAATTAAATCCATGTGTCGGGCTGCAAAATCCAATTAAGCTATCTTTCTCAATTTCTATTTTCTTGCGAGTTTTAAGTTTATTAATTTCTATTAAATCAGTTTTAAATCCATTGTTTTCAGAAACATTGGCGATCCAATTTGATACATTTCTGGCATTACCTGTACCAGAAAAGCAATATATATTCAACCTTTTTGAATTTAAATTGTTCTGAGTATGCATTATTTTGAAATTTTATTAATAAATAAATTTACTGATTTATATGCTAAAAATCTGATGTTAAGATATGTTTAAAAGTATTAATCATTTTTATTTTTTGATATTTTCCCAAATAAAGCTTTCTTTGTATCCTTAAATAATAAAAAAAAGTTTATATGACAATTTCAAATGAAAAAGTAGTTTCTTTAGTATATCAGCTGCATGTTGATGATAAAAACGGTGATATTGTTGAAACCGTTCAGGAAGATAGACCTTTTGTATTTTTATATGGAGCTGGTAACATGCTTCCAAAGTTCGAAACCAACCTTAGCGGATTAAAAGCAGGTGAGAAATTCGAGTTTAAGATTATATGCGACGATGCATATGGTCAGGCTAGTGATGAAGCTGTGGTTGAACTTCCAAAGAATATTTTTGAAGTAAATGGCAAGCTCGATGAAGGTTTACTTGAGCCAGGAAATGTTATCCCAATGCAGAGTCAGGATGGCCAGAAACTTAATGGAGTTGTAGTTGAAGTTCAGGAAGATTTGGTAATAATGGATTTTAACCATCCATTAGCTGGTGATGACTTATTCTTCGAAGGTCATATCATTGAGGTTCGTGAAGCAACTGCTAAAGAGCTTAAACAAGGTTATGCAGAATCAGAACAAGAAGATCATGACCACGACCACGAGGAAGATCACGGCTGTGGTTGCGGTTGCAGTCATTAATAAAGTGAAATAAGTAAAATATAATGCTCCGAAAAGGTGTAATGCTATTGAATAAATAGTAATACCCCTTTTTCTTTTTTATCAAATAATAGTACATTTGAACTTTGGAACAGTTTTTGAAAAAGCAACAATTATTAACTAAAAAATAAAAATCATGAAACGAATTATTTTAATTGCATTATTGATTCTTCCATTAGGTATAATCACAAATGCACAAATAAAGTTTGGTATTAAAGCAGGTGTTACATCCACCAGTTTAAAAGCTGATGATTTTATTTTTCAGGGTGGAATTTTTACACGAATTACAATATTAAAGTTATATGTTCAGCCTGAATTACTATTTACATCAACAAATGCTGAACTTGAAGTTACCCAATTTTTAGATGAGGTCGAAGGTGAATCATTTATTGAAGAACAATCGTTTCGACAAATTGATTTCCCAATAATGGTTGGTTACAAATTTGGACCTGCACGATTTCAATTAGGCCCAGTTGGCACAATCATGCTTAGCAGTGATCCTGCATTGGATAAAATTGATGAATTGGATAATATTAATGTTAAAGAAGAATTTAACGGAGCAACCTGGGGATATCAAGTTGGAGTAGGTTTAGATATTTTCAAAAAGTTAACAATCGATCTTAAATACGAAGGTAGTCTAAGTAAATTAGGAGATGGAGTTAATATTGGAGGTGAAGTTCAAGATTTTGATTCACGTAACAGTAAGATTATCTTTACTTTAGGCTGGATGTTCTAGTATTCTTAAAAGTTATTAACAACCACTGTTTTTTTCAAAGCAGTGGTTTTTTTATGATATAGCCATTTTTACTACCAATTTTGTTAATAACTTAGCTATCATTATCTTACATTTTATTGAAACTTGCATAGAAAAAGTTTTTTGTTACCACAAATTGTTTACTTTTGTCGCCGTTTTTGTTTATTAAATCTTGCTAATTTGAACATTTATAATGATTTAAATGTTTTTGTTAGAATTTATTAATGGTGTAAAAATGAATGCAAGAAAGATAATTATAAGTTCTTTTCTTTTTCTTCTGATTTATTTCGGCGAAATCGCTTTGTCCTTTTCTGATAAGTCATCAGGCGAGAAAGTTATTCCGACTACAGATAATATACCTCTTTCATATAAACTAAACAATAACCTTTCGGCATACGAATCGATGCAAGGTTTTGATATTCATATTATTGAATTTATGAAAGCATGGAATATTGTTGGAGCATCGGTTGCTGTTATAAAAGACGAAAAGCTGGTTTACTCAAAAGGTTTTGGATATGCTGATAAAGAGAATAAAATAGAAACCGAGCCAAAGCATCTATTTCGTATTGCAAGTGTATCAAAACTGATCACAGCGGTTGCTATTATGAAACTTGTGGAAGAAGGCAAGATTTCGTTATCCGATACTGTTTTTGGTGAAAGAGGAATATTAAATCAACCCGAATATCTGAATATAAAAGACAAAAGAATAAAGGATATTACAGTTAAAAACCTTTTAAATCATTCAGGTGGGTGGTCGAGCAGAAGACCAGATCCAATGTTTAAAAACTTAGAAATAGCGCGAGCTATGAATAAAGATCTCCCATTAAACTCGGAAACTATAATCGAGTATGTACTTAAAAAGAGAAAACTTGATTTTAATCCTGGAAAAAAATC
>JAIFLC010000094.1 GCA_020049295.1 Bacteroidota bacterium | reverse complement strand
ATGGTGCAAGGCTTTTATGTTTCAAAAGCAATTGGAGTAGCCGCAGGATTAAATATTGCCGAATATTTAAGAAATGGAGAAAAATCAATTAACGAATTGGCAAGGCTGTCGGGAACTCATGAGGAATCTCTTTATCGATTAATGCGCATGCTTGCAAGCCAGGGGGTGTTTATTGAGAAAAAGAATCGTATTTTTTGTAATAACAACCTTTCTAAAACGTTGCTTGATCAGCCCAATTCGATGCGTCATATGGTTATTCACCAGGTAAATGGAATAAACTGGAAAATATTTGGCGATCTTAAGGAGATAGTTACTAAGGGTGAGAGTACTTTCAAGAAACATGCAGGAATGGATGTGTTTGAATATATGCAATCAGATCCAGCTCTGAACGAGTTATATAATAAAGCAATGACCAATACTGTAATGCTTGTTGGTGCAGCAATTTTATCCGAATACAACTTTGATAAAGCTAAATGTATTGTGGATGTTGGTGGGGGAGAGGGAATTTTACTTGCCATGATCCTAAAAAAATATAAATCATTAAAAGGAATTAATTTCGATTTACCTCATGTTGTTTCTGAATCAAAAAAGACATTCGAGAATTTTACAGTTGCCGATCGTGTTGAGTTAATTTCAGGAGATTTTTTTGAAACGATACCCCAACATGGCGATGTGTATATTTTAAAAAGTATTGTTCATAATCTAAGTGATTTGCAATGCATAGACTTACTAAAAAAAATCAAGTCAGTCTTACCTAAAAATGGCAAAATAGTAATCTTTGAGCCAATTATAGAACCAAATAATGGAAAATATTCATTTGCAAAGCTCTACGATACCCAAATGTTAGTTAGTTCGGTGAATGCAAGAGAAAGAACGAAAAATGAGTTTTTATCTCTTTTTATGCAATCAGGAATTAAGATTAAAAGAATCACCCAGACAGTTTCTCCTTTTACCATAATGGAATTAAACTAACCAATTAACTTCTTATTTTTACCGAATATCAATTATTAGCTATTCAGTTCAAAACAAATTTGTTTTAGGTTTGTTAATTGTTTGTTGATTATTCAATAATTCAGATTAATTTTTATTTAGGCTTATTATGCTGTATATTTGCATATTAGAAAGTTAATTAATTCGAATTAGATTTTAGAAACGTAAAAAAATATAAGAAGTTAGTAATACAAAATTAAATGTCTATGAAGAGGTATGTGATGATTGGTTTTCTATTTATGGCGTTTGCTGTTTTATTTCAATTAAACGTTAATGCTCAGGTGGCAATTAATTCCGATGGATCTGCACCAAATTCTTCATCTATGCTTGATGTAGTAAGTACAACAAGAGGGATTTTAATTCCCCGAATGACATTGGCTGAGAGAAATCTTATAAGTTCACCTGCAACAGGTTTATTGATTTTTCAAAGCGATAATACATCTGGTTTCTATTATAACACAGGAACTCCTGCATCTCCCAATTGGATTTATCTGGTTACTAGTACAACTTCGTTAAATTATGTTGATTTAACAACTAATCAGTCCGTTTCAGGAATTAAAACCTGGAATAACCTCGGTACTTTTAATGCAGGACTTTTGTCAACAGGTGCAGATATTAATTTGAATGCAAGTTCAAATTTTACTACAAACATTAACACGGGAACATCAACTGGTGCAGTAAATATTGCAAATGGAACAATAGGAGGGAATATCATTTCTATTGGTAATACAATTGGTGCAACAGGCATAACTCAAAGAGTTGGTACTGGTAATTTTAGCCTCAATGGTATTGCCGGTTCAGTATATATAATTGGTGCTTCAACAACAACAGGAACCATAACTATTGGTGGTACAGCTCAGACCGGTACAATAACGCTAGGTTCATCTAGTGGAACAAATATTCTAAATATTGCCAGTGGAACAGGTGCAACAACATTGAATTTAGCAAATGTTCAAACTGCAGGTTCGGTTAATATCGGTGCCGGCATGACCACCGGAACAATTAGTATTGGTGGTACAGGATTGCATACAGGTACAATTGGAATAGGAACCGGAACAGGAGCTCAAACCTTGAATTTTGGAACTGGAGGAATCGGAATAAAAACTATTAATATTGGTACAGGTACTACAGGCAAAATTACACTTGGAGCTGCTGGAGTTGGAGGTGGAAGAGGAGTGCGTTTGGGTAATGGCCGTTTTACAATTAATAAACCTACAACACCTATTACTGGAATAACTAATAACCGAACTGCCACAGTAACTCAAATTCTCGAAGCAGGAATTTTCGGGTTTGCAACCAATAATATAAGAACCCTGACTTTGCCAACTGCTCAGGGTATTAATGGATTAGTTCAGGCTTTACCAGGGACACCAGCTGTTGGTGATGTTTTTACTTTTCTTCTTTTCAATACAGGTACCGGAAATATTACATTAGTTGCTGGTACAGGTATTAACCTTGTTAATAATACTCCAACAAATAGCACCACTGGTCCACGTGTTGTATATTGTCGTGTAACCAGTGTAACTCCAAATGCAGAAACTATAAGAGTTTACTAAAGCTGATTTGTTTTAGTATAAACACCAAATTGTGGGGGATTTTCAAAATGCTTTTTTACTGCACACAGATTGGCCGAGTTTATTACTGCTTCTTTATATTTCTCCGGAAAATCTTTTGGCACTTGTATTTCCAGATCGATTTTATCAATTAATCGTGTCGATTGATTATAATTCATGTGCTGTATAATCTTAATTCCATCCGTCGATATGCCACGCTGATCGCAAAATCCTTTAACATAAATTCCAGCACAAGTACCAATCGAGGCCAAAAATAAATCGAATGGGGCAGGAGCGGTTCCATCGCCACCACCTTGTAAAGGTTGATCTGTTTTTATTATATTCCCATTAAAATTGGCATTTACCTTCTTATTGCCATCAAAAAAAATTTCCATTTCAATCATATCTTCAATCTTTATTTAATTATTAATATATATACATATATCAAAATTATTGCCAAAACAAATCCTATCAAAAAATATGACATTTTGTCTGAACAGAGAATTCTACTTTAAATATTCTTGTGCTTCTAATCTCAGTGCTTTTAATGATAATAATACATCCAAGAAGAAGTATATTGCCGAAACAAGTAAGGAAAGAATTGAAACACTAAATAGAATGTATCCAATCCATCTCAAATCGAAACCAAAAAATACCATAAAAACCAACAATGGTATTATTAAACTACTTGTAATTACGCTAAAAGTTATTGCAGCTATTGATGATCGTAAGTATTTGCTGCGTTGAAATAGTATCTGTATTTCATTCATTTTTTCTGTACGTCGTTGGGTATTTTCACTGTCTAATTCAGCAACAAGATGCCTTGTCCGGTCAATGGTTCTTCCAAAGCGATTGGTAATTGTGAGTAAAAGCAATCCAACACCCGAAATTAATGCTACAGGTGTTATACACGATTGCAGAAACTGGATAAATATTCTGGTCGATTCCATAGGGTTTGTTTATTAATAGATTTATCGGTTAAACAGTATTTTAAATTCTTTTATTTTGCCATTTTCCGTATTTAAGATAAAGAAAGGACGTTGCTGCAATAACAAAGCCATAAATTATTTCAACGGTCCAAACCAGTTCAACACTGGTATTTTTTAAGTTTACAATTATATATGTAGCAGAAACATAAATAAAAATCACAAAAGTTTCGATTAATAAAGAAATTTTAGTATTTCCCGAACCTGTAACACCACTAAAAAATACAAATCCAACAGCTATAAATAATGAAGCTACACTTACAACATAAAGTGAAGGTAATGAGTAGGCAATTAATGTTTTATCATTTGTATAGATAAATAAAATCAATTCTGGAAAAATAATATTAATGATAACTAATACAAGTACGCCCAAAACGGTTAATTTTAGTACTTTATAAATAATTGGTAATACTTCACCAGTATTATTTCGTCCTATGGAATATGAAACAAGCGTATTTGCTGCCGAAGAAAAGCCCCAGATTGGAATTAACATCACCACATAAACACTACGAATTATATTTGATACTGCTAAGGGTTTCTCGCCAAGTTGCTCAACAAAAAGAAAAAAGAAAAACCATCCAATGAATGAAATAAAATTCTGCATCATTGTTGGAAATGCTACTTTTAGTATTTTATACAGATAAACAAAGTCAATTCTATTAAACTGAAATAATTGAAAGTATTTAATATCAACAAATTTAAGCGTATATAATATAAAGAAAAGAGTTGCCATTAACTCGGATATTACAGATGCTATTGCTGCTCCAGCAATTCCCATTTCGGGAAACCCCAACTTTCCGAATATTAAAACATAGTCAAGAAAGATATTAGCAAAGGCCATTATAATAGTTGTATAGGTAATAACCCTCGTTCTGGCAATACCAATATAGAAAGCCCTAAAACCATGCATTATAAAAGCAAATAACAATCCAAAAATTCTGTATTTTAGGTATTCACTGGTTGCTTTTTCAACTTCAGCCGATTGTAAAAGCGATTTAAAGATAATTGGTAGATTCAGGTACATAGCAAGTATCAGAAAAAACGCTAAAAAAACCAGAAAATAGAGTGATTGTTCTATGGTTTTTCCAATTTCCTTTGGATTGTTCTCACCAAAACGTCGTGCAACGATTATTTGGGTACCAATAGCAAAACCAAATCCTAACATGATTATGGTAAGATAAAAGACACTTCCAATAGCTGCAGCACCTAGTTCAATAACGCCTACTCTTCCTAAAAAAGCAGTATCAGTAATACCAATAATATTATGTACTATACTACTGAGAATTATTGGATATGCTATTTTCCAAATATCTTTATATCTTACAGATGTATTAACCAAGGTGTTACTTTTAGTGCGCAAAATTATACAATATTATTTGAGTAAAATATTTATTTTATTAGGTGTTTGAATTATTTTCTTAAAAACTATCTAATCATTATATAATCTTTGAAAATTCATGTTTTTTTTATTACTTAGCAATACAAAATGAAAACTCACAGGAATTTTATGTTTCAAAACAGATTTATCCCTAATCTTTCTTATTTTTTAATAGTATTTTCTTTATTAATAATTTCATGCAATAATCCTGATAGTAAACAAGTTAAGGAAGAAGATGTAATTGGAGATATTGATACTACTTCCTTGGTTTTAAAATATAATAATACTCTTTTTGCATTGCCTTCACCATTCCAGGTTACATCTATTATTAAGAATAACAATATTGATTTTAATAAAAACTATTTGAGCCCACCCGAAAATGTTTCGAACTATAACACCGTATTCAAACAATCATTAAATATTGGAATCTATGGCACAGATATGGGCTATTTAAATATTTACGATCAGGTTCCAGATATTATTTCTTACTTTACGGTTATTAAAAAACTCAGTGGTGAGCTCGGTTTAAATTCAGCTTTTCAAACCTCATTTATCGACCGTATTGAAAAAAATATCGATAATCAGGATTCATTAATGTTTTTTCTTACTAATACATATCGCGAATTTGATAGTTATTTGAAAAGCAGCAATAGAAAGGATGTTGGAGTACTTATTGTTACAGGTGGATGGATTGAAAGCTTATATCTTTTAGCTAAAATTACTGACGAGAATAAAAACCGAAATATAATTAATCGTTTGGGTGAGCAAAAACATCCTCTTAATAACTTAATTGAATTACTTTCTCCTTTTTATTATAAATCAAAAGAGTTTGCATGGTTAGTTGATGCTCTCGTTGATCTTGCATATGAGTTTGATGGAATAATTTTTAATTACTCTTATGAACAGTCGGAAGTTATTCCTGAACAAAGTCTTACAGTAATAAAAAGCAAATCAAATGTTATTATTTCTGAGTACCACATTAGAACAATTGCTCAAAAAATATCAACTATTCGTAATACGATAACCCAATAATTGCAGACATGAATTTATTTAAAATCCATATTATCATTTTTTTTCTTTTATTTTCTTCAGCTGGTTTTTTAGTAGCCCAAGAGAATTCAGTCAGCAATTGCATAAATCTTGTAAATACAGATGGATTTGTTTCTGATGGTCAGGAGTACAAAATAAAACTGGACGAAAATAATAGAGCGCGTTTTTTGGCTACATTTTATGGAGGTAGCTATTATCGAATTGTTGGATGTACAAACATTACTAATTCAAAACTGACCATCACAGTTTATGATACCGAAAAAAACCCGTTATTCTGTAATAAAGATTTTAATTATTTACCATATTGGAATTTTAAATTTACCTCAACCATTGATTGTATTATCGAATTTGAATTTGACAGAAACCTAGTCATTAAAGAAGAAGTGTTACTCTTAATTGGTTTTAAAGAAAAATAGTTTTAAATTCGTATACATCAATGTATTGAAAACTATATTAATTAATTATTATGAGCGAGCAAATTTTAAAGGCACTAATGCAATTGTTTGCTATTATTGCCCATCCTGCAAGTAATGCAAGTGATCGCCGATCGATTGTCGAATATTTTCTTAAAAGACAATTAAATCAGGAAGCTGTTAAAAACTATATTGAGGTTTTCAATTACTATTATGAACTACATCAGGAAAAACTAAGCGAAAAGGGATTGGTAAAAAAGAGAACTTCATCAAGTTCTGTGCGTGTTCTTAAGATTTGTACTCAAATAAATGAAGAATTAACTCAACGACAAAAAAATATTGTACTTGTTCAGCTACTTGAATTTGTGAAGTCTGGAGGAGAAATTACTGAACAGGAGATGGCTTTTGTTACTACGGTGGCTGATGCTTTTCATATTCCGGAAGAAGAATACAAACACATCGAAGATTTAGCGTTTTTTGGATCTGAGAAATTACCCGATACAAAAAAACTGCTTGTTATCGATAACGATGATAATTTTCAGTATCCCCATGTATTGCATATGAGTAAACCATCTCTTGATGGTCAAATACGTATTCTTGAGGTTGACTCATCTAACATGTATCTTATTAAATACATTGGTGTAAACGAGTTGTATTTAAACGGTCAGTTGCTCGAAAGTGAAAAAATTTATGTTTTAACAAATGGATCATCAGTTCGAAATCCAAAAATTAAACCAATCTATTATGGCGATATTGTAAGCCAGTTTAATATTGACAGGATAAAATCAAGAATTGTATTTGAAGCTCGTGATATTGAATTCCATTTTAGATCAGGAAAAACAGGGTTACATAAGTTAAACTTTAGCGAAGAATCAGGCAAGCTAGTTGGAATAATGGGAGCGAGCGGAGCAGGAAAATCTACATTGCTTAATGTATTAAATGGAACAAATGCTCCATCTAAAGGCGAGATCTTAATTAATGGCTTTAATATTCATACCGAGAAAGATAAAATAGAAGGTTTAATCGGACATGTTTCGCAGGATGATTTATTGATAGAAGAACTTACTGTGTATCAGAATTTATATTATAATGCAAAGCTTTGTTTTGACAATTATACCGAAAAAGAAATTGAACAGACTGTTCTTGATGTTCTCGAAAACCTCGGTTTATATGAAATCAGAGATATTGAGGTTGGTAGCCCGTTAAATAAGAAAATAAGTGGAGGTCAGCGAAAGAGATTGAACATAGCCCTCGAACTTATTCGCGAACCAGGAGTTCTTTTCCTTGATGAGCCTACATCGGGACTTTCATCCAGAGATTCAGAAAATATTCTTGACTTACTAAAGGAGTTAACTCTTAAAGGAAAATTGGTATTTGTGGTTATCCATCAACCATCATCTGGTATTTTTAAAATGTTTGATAAACTTCTTATTCTGGATAATGGAGGATACCTTATTTATGATGGCGATCCAATTGATTCTATTATATACTTTAAATCAAGCATTCAACATGCAAATTGGAGTGAGAGCGAATGCCACTGTTGTGGTAATGTTAATCCCGAGCAGGTTTTTAATATTATAGAAACTAAGGTTCTTGATGAATATGGAAATTTTACCAATGAACGCAAAATCGCACCAACAGAATGGCGCGATAGCTTTGAAAAATTAAAACAGGATGAACCTAAGGAGAAAACCAAATCAAAACAAACATTACCAGATATTCGATTGCCTGAGATCTCTTTTAAAATTCCAAGCGGATTTAAACAATTAATAGTTTTTATTAAAAGAGATGTATTGTCAAAAATGGCAAACACCCAATATCTTGTTATAAACTTGTTTGAGGCTCCATTACTGGCATTTTTGCTTGCTTTTATTATAAAATATTATAATGTAAATGTGGGGAATTCTGTTGGATACAGTTTGAGCGAAAATAGTAATTTGCCGGTTTATATCTTTATGGCTGTTATCGTTGGACTTTTTGTTGGATTAACTGTTAGTGCCGAAGAAATTATCAAAGACCGAAAAATACTTAAACGTGAGGCATTTTTAAATCTTAGTTGGGGCAGTTATTTATTTTCAAAAATAATCGTGTTATTTACTATTTCAGCTATACAATCTCTGTTGTTTGTATTAATCGGCAACTCGATTATGGAAATTAAAGGTATGTATTTTGAATACTGGTTGGTTCTATTTACCGCAATGTGTTCTTCAAATATGATGGGATTGGTTATTTCTGATAGTTTTAAAACGGTAATAACTATTTATATTCTTATCCCATTTCTTATTATTCCGCAATTAATTTTAAGTGGTATTATTGTTAAGTTTGAAAAGCTTAATCCTAATATTTCGAACCCTAGAGATATTCCTTTTTACGGAGAAATAATTACTGCCCGATGGGCTTATGAAGCTCTTGCTGTTTATCAGTTTAAGGAAAATAAGTATGAAAGACATTTTTATGCATTTGATAAAGCAATGAGTATTTCTGATTTTAGGAAGAATTACTGGATTCGTACACTAAATAACAAGGTTTCGTTTTTGGAAAGGAATATAAAAAATCCAGAAAAGGAAAAGGAATCCTATGAAAGTTTGGAACTATTAAGAAATGAAATTAGTAAAGAAGTAAAGTCTGAATCGGGTAAGTTGGTTGTTTTCAGAGATTTGGATAAACTTTATATGGATAAAATTGATGATACCGTTATACAATCACTAAAAGATTACCTTGAGAATTTAAATAAGTATTATATTAAATTATACAACAAAGCCAATGGTTTAAAGGATCAATTAATTTCTAATTTACAAAAAAACGCAGAAGAACGTGAAGAGTTTATGAAATTAAAACGGGAATACTATAACGATAACCTTGGAGATCTTTTGCGTAATTCAAACGAAATGAATAGGATTATAGAATACGATGGAGAGTTATTTCAAAAAATAGATCCAGTCTTTCTTGATCCTTCTAATAAATTTATAAAGGCTCATTTTTATGCTCCCCGAAAGCAGTTCTTGGGCAATTATTTTGACACATTTTGGGTTAATGTAATAGTTATGTGGCTGATGTCTATCACACTGTTTTTTGTTCTATATTTTAGGATATTGAAAAAAGGACTTGAGTTTTTCGAAAATAAGCAGTTTAAAATGTAATAAAAAGAGGTTTCTCATATGAGAAACCTCTTTTGTTATAAAAAAGAATAAATACGAAAAGCTACAGAATATAACTATACTGCAGCTTTTTTAAAATTTAATAGAAAAGATTAGTCTACAACTTCAATCATTTTAAAAGGTATACGAATAATTGATTCGTAGTCTTCACCTGCTTCTAGCATATCCTCATCATCTTCTTCGTAATACCAATTAATAATAACTTCGTTTTTAGCTTTCTTAATGGCTTCTAATTTCTTAAAAACATCAAGAATACACTTTGAAGAACTGGTATTGAAATATTCGAGTTGAATATTTACCGTTGTAAGCTTCTGAGGTTCTTTCGAATATTCTTCGAGCCATTCAACTAAAGGTCGGTAGAATTCAATTGAATTTTCAGGTATTGAACGGCCTTTGATTTCAATTATCCCTGTATTAGCGTCAAAACCTACGCTAGGGGTTTTTGGAGTTCCTTCTATTGAAATTGATTCCATATTGTTGAGATATTAAAATTTTACAATTTATGACTAATCTATTATTACATCCAATCTAAAAAAAGAATAATTTGTATCGTATTCTTCAAAATAATAATCCATTCTCCCGCCTGTTCGTCTTGCAATATCAATAAGACCCAAACCGCCACCGCCTTTATCTGAAAACTTTTGATTGTTTAATACAAATTTATACAAATCTTTCAATTCATCTTTTGATAGAGTTTTTATCTTATCAAGTCTTTCTTTCAGTTTTTTAATTTTGTCGTTTCGAATAAAATTGCCAGTAATTATTTTATATGTTTCATCTGATTTTGAAATAACAAAAATACCAAAATGGATATCGAGCTTATCACTATAATCAGTAGGCAAATCGTCTACATGGTGATATAGATTTTGTAAACCTTCAACTAAAACGTTATATATTTTCTTTTTTACACCAGAATTATCAATTACATGATCGAGTTTTGTCTCAACAACACCTAAAACATTGGTAATTAATTCGGCAGTAATACTTCCCTTGTAAGCAAGCAATACTTCACCTTTGCTCATTTTGCTGTAAGACTCGTCGATATTAAAGCTCATTTGGCTTTTGTTATTATCTATTTCAGTTGTATAAATTTAAACTTTTTTTTTCGTAAAACAAATATAAATTATTTTAGGTTCATTTGCTAACGTTACTATTAGGTTTAAATTCAATTTTTTTTAAAAGTAACAAGTACTTTTTCGGATACTAAAATTAATGAAGTAATTGTAGTTTACAAATTTTTTTTTTGAAAGTTTAATATTAATAGATGAATAATCATTTTTAAGCCATGAAACTTTTTGATTTACTCTATTTTAAAAAGTTATTTACAATTTTTAAAGCGTTTTCAAATCGTGCACTACCAGTTCCCGAAATAATGGAGAAATTGAATCCGTAATAATTAATTTCTGATTTATACATCTCAAAAAGTTTTTCTCTCATTTCGCCTCCGTTCTCTCTAACATTATCCGGAATCCAAGGCAATTCGGTGTTACATAATAAAAATAAATCGATATTTGATTTTCTGATTGTATAATCAAGCCATTCGGGTACTTTTTTAAATGCAACCTGAAACCATACTTTTGTTATAATTAAATAGGTATCAAAAAACAATATGTGATTAGCTTTTAAAGCATATTTTTTTTCGAGTTCGATTTGTTTTTTTGCGATTAAGACTACATCATCATAGGTATAATGATGTTTTAATTTTTCCACATATTCTCGAGCATATTCAGGTATATATACCGTTTTAAATTGGGTTGCAAGATATTGAGCCAATTCTGTTTTACCAGTAGATTCAGGCCCAATAATTACGATTCTTTTAATTTCTTGTTTATGTCTTTTCTCCATTCTGAATATCCAATAAATGCAAGAATTGTGTACACTGCAAATAAAATCACAGTTGCATATAAGTCTTTATATACGTATAGTCCAAGCGAAACAATATCAACAACTACCCATAAAATCCAGTGTTCAATCTTCTTTTGTGCCAGCATCCATGTTGCAACTATGCTTGCGGCTGTTGTAAAAGCGTCCAAGTAAGGTATAGTTGAATCAGTATAATTTATGAGGATATACGAAATAATAACAAATAAAACTGCATTTATTACAAACAGAATAATCCATAAAAGAAAACTTGTCTTTGTAATTTCAAGTTGTTTGGTATTTGCTTTCTTACCTCCGAATATCCAATGATACCAACCATAAAAGCTTATAAAAACATAGTAAAACTGTAATCCCATATCAGCATAAAAACCAGAATTAAAGAATACGATTATATAAATAGCTGATGTAATTATTCCTAGGAGCCAACACCATATACTTTGTTTAATTGAAAGGAAAATATATAAGAGACCGAAAACAGCTCCTAGTACTTCGATATAATGATCAATAAACCAAATAAATACACTTTGAAACATACCAATTGCATTGATTGCTGCAAAGTTATTTTAATAATTATAATAAACTAAGTTGTTATTGATTAATTAGGACTTCTGCATGGTATTTATCCCAATGTTTTAAAACCTCAATGGCTTTATTAAATCCTTTATCGCGAACATTTACAATTTGATAATACTCACTCATTTCCCATAGGTCGCGAGCAATTAATGCTTTAATTATTAGGGCAAAGTCAAGTTTTGATTTTTCCATTTCATCTTGGGTGGCTTCTATTTTACTTTCAAGGCCATAGGCAAATAGTTCATTTAAAATCTTGTCGTTGGCTTCGAATTTTTCACTAAATTTCTTAAAGTCAGTATATGTTGATTTAAGTGATTTTCTGTTTTTATCTACATACTCCAACACAAATGAATTTAAAACACCTTGTCGCAACATTTTACTATAATATGGTGTAACCTGTGTTGTGTCAATAGGAACAAATATATCGGGCATAATACCACCACCGCCAAAAACAATTCTTTTATTTGTTAGGGTATAATATTTTAACGAATCAGGAAATGAAATGCTATCTTTATTAAGTAATTCGCCATGTTTATATCGTTTTAAAAGTTCGGCTTCGTATTTATCCACACCCTCACTATAAGGTTTTTGAATAGCTCTTCCGGTGGGTGTATAATATCTGGCCACAGTTAATCTGATCATCGATCCATCGGGTAAATAAAATGGTTTTTGAACCAGCCCTTTTCCGAAAGAACGACGACCGATAATAATTCCACGATCCCAATCCTGAACAGCTCCGGCAACGATCTCACTGGCCGATGCTGAACCTTCATCAATAAGTATCACGATGTTTCCATTCTGAAAAACTCCATTGCTGGTTGCAAAACTTTCTGTTTTTAGAGAGCGCATACCTTCGGTATAAACGATTAATTTTTTATCATCCAGGAAATGGTCTGAGAGTTCAATAGCTTTGTCAAGAAATCCTCCACCATTATCTCTAAGATCTAATATAAGTGATGTAGCTCCTTTTTCTTTAAGTATTTTTGCTTTTTCAACAAACTCCTCTACTGTAGTTAAAGCAAAACGATTAATTTTAATATAGGCAATATTTTTATCAATAAGATAGGCTGCATCAACACTAAAAATTGGAATTTTGTCGCGGGTAATTGTAAATGTAAGCAGTTCGTAAACGCCAGTACGTTTAATAGTAACATTCACCTTTGTTCCTTTATCACCCATTAACCGATCCCGAACACCTGTTGTTGAAATATTTTTTCCGGCAACTTCTTCGTCATTAATTTTAATAATCCTGTCACCAGCCCGTAATCCAACTTTTTCTGAAGGTCCACCTGAGATGGGAGAAATTATAAAAATGGTATCTTTTAATAAATTAAATTGAATTCCTATACCTTCGAAATTTCCTTCGAGAGGCTGATTCATTTCTTTAACTTCCTTTTCGGGAATATAGACAGAGTGTGGATCAAGTTCTTTAAGAACGCTTATGAGCGCAGTTTCGACCAGCATCTGGCTGTTTACCGTATCTACATAATAATTTGAAATATAACCCATTGCCCGGCTGAATTTAAAAATATCTTCAGTAAGATACTGGGAATATAATGTTATGGGACTAATTACAATTATTATAATAGCCAGATATTTTGAGAAAAATTTATTCTTCATGATCCTTTTATTTAAAAACGTTGTGTGGAAATTAAAATTATTTACGTTCCAGAAAATTAAAATCTATTTTAATAACATCAGAAAGGTCTTCACCATCTTCAAGGATTTGATCTTCACCATCTTCGTAATACCAATTGCATTGCACTTTAGCTCCTTTTAGGAATATTTTTTTAAACAGACCTAATATCTGTAATATATATTTTGATGATGCAGAGTTTATATAGTTTAGATCAAAAGTTAGATTAAAATTTAAATTATTAATGGTACTCTCGTTTTTTAAAACCTGATTAATATATTTTTCTACTTTAAAAATAATCGATTCGTAAAACGCAACAACATCTTCGGGCCTCGAAACGCCTGATAATTCAAACTTTTTATGTGTAATATCAAAATTAACTCTTGGGGTAATTTCAGTTGGCTCAATGTAAAAATTTTCCATTGTTTAAATTACTTTTATTTTGAATTAACAATAATTTCAAGCCTGTAATTTAAGAATTTATTGTCAAATTGATTAAATGAACAATTAATTTTATTTTTAGTTATCTTGGCAATTCGAATTAATCCGACACCAGGACTTGCTTTATCTGCAGTTATTGACTCAATTAACTTTTTAAGATAAAGTTCTTTTAAAAATGCTTTCTCACATTCGTTGATTTCAATTATTCGCTGCTTTAACTGATCAGCATTTTCTTTTCTAATAGGATTTGTAGAAATAAGGATGAATGAATCGCCTTTTTTATATAAAGAGAATCGGGGTAGTTGTATTTGTGGTGGTAATTCATTTCTTATGGTTTTAATATAATGAAAGCTATTTTCAAGTATTTCAATCATAACTACAATAACCTTTTTATTTAATGAATTACTAATATTCTGACTAGTGGAATACTTATCAAATTCACTAATTAGTTTTGTAATATCATTATGACTTACAAATCCATTAAAGTCCAAAATAGGTGATAAAGCAGCCATAAAGAATCATTATGTTATTGTAAAACAAAAGAAAAAGGAAAAAGTTCCTTTTTCCTTACTTCTTATTCCCATTCAATTGTGGCTGGGGGTTTTGAGCTAATATCATAAACAACTCTGTTAATACCCTTAACATTATTGATTATTTTATTCGAGATATCGGCTAAAAAATCGTAGGGGAGATGCGACCAGTCTGCAGTCATTCCATCTGTAGATGATACAGCTCTTAGTGCAACTGCATTTTCATATGTTCTTTCATCGCCCATAACACCAACCGATTGAACAGGTAAAAGAATAACACCAGCTTGCCAAACTTTATCGTATAAGCCATATTGTTTCAGGCCTTCAATGTAAATATTGTCAACTTCCTGCAGTATCTGAACTTTTTCTGGTGTTATGTCACCTAATATTCGAATGGCTAAACCAGGACCAGGAAAAGGATGTCGTTTAAGTAATTCATCTTTAACTCCAATTGATGCACCAACTCTTCTAACTTCGTCTTTAAACAATAAACGAAGTGGTTCAACTATTTTTAAATGCATTTTTTCGGGTAATCCACCTACATTATGATGTGATTTAATCGTAGCTGATGGCCCATTAACCGAAATGGATTCAATAACGTCGGGATATATGGTTCCTTGTGCTAGCCATCTAACATCTTTAATTTTATGTGCTTCTTCGTCGAAAACTTGAATAAATTCTCCTCCAATAATTTTTCTTTTTTCTTCTGGGTCTGATTTGCCCTTGAGATGATTTAAAAATCTATCTTTTGCATTTACACCAATAACATTAAGGCCCATGTCTTTGTATGAATCAAGAACTTTTTCGAATTCATTTTTGCGCAACAAACCATTATCAACGAAAATACATGTCAGGTTTTTACCAATCGCTTTATGTAAAAGTACACCAGCTACTGATGAATCTACACCACCTGATAAGCCAAGCAAAACTTTGTCATTACCAAGTTTGGCTTGTAACTCTTTTATTGTTTCTTCAGCAAATGCTGCAGGAGTCCAGTCTTGTTTGCATCCACAGATGTGTACAATAAAATTTTCGAGTAGTTGTTTTCCTTGTTCGGTATGATAAACCTCAGGATGGAACTGTATACCATAGGTTTGTTCATCCATTATTTTAAAACCTCCGAATTTTACATCTACAGTACTTGTAATAATTTTGAAATTATCAGGAATCTTTGTAATTGTATCACCATGCGACATCCATACCTGCGAGTTAGGTTGTATTCCTTTCATCAAATCCGATTCATGATTTATAAAACTTAATCGTGCACGACCATATTCGCGATGCTTAGATGGCAATACTTCGCCACCAAAATTATGTGCCAAAAACTGGGCTCCATAACAAACGCCCAATAAAGGAAATTTCTTTTTTATGTTTGATAAATCCGGATAAGGAGCATTGGTATCTCGAACAGAAAAAGGACTCCCTGAAAGAATTACTCCTTTTACTTGATTATTTAATTCTGGGATTTTATTAAAGGGATGAATCTCGCAATATACATTTAGTTCACGAACACGACGAGCAATTAGCTGAGTGTATTGTGAGCCAAAATCGAGTATGATAATTTTTTCGTGCATTATTTTGTTTTTTGGACAATTTGATACTATTTGCAAAGATACTATTCAAACCCGAGAAGTAAAAGGAAAAGTTTTTAGCTATTGTTAATAACCTACCTTGTTAATGGAATTTCATATTTCTCACCATCTTCTGCGGCTATTGTATTTTCAAATACTGATCTGGCCTCATTAATGAGATCTGCAATGTCTTTATATCTTGCGGAAAAATGCCCGATTAACAATTTACCGGCATTTGCTTTTTTTGCAATGGTTGCTGCCTGTTCAGCGGTTGAGTGAAAAGTTTCTTTGGCCTGCTTCTTAAGGTTATTTGCATAAGTAGATTCATGGAATAACAAATCTACATTATTTATTATAGGTATGATTTTTTCATAATATGCCGTATCGGTGCAATAAGCGTATGATCTTTGCTTAAATTGTGGCAAAGTAATCTCAGCATTTGGAATTATTTTTCCTGATTCAGTTACAAAATCATCACCTTCTTTTATTTTCTGTATCTGAGCTATGGGTATAGCATATTTTTCAATAAAGTTTTTTTTGATATTTTTTAAATGAGGTTTTTCCTTAAACAGAAATCCACAGCATGGAATCCTATGTTTAAGAGGAATTGTTTCAACAGTTAACTTGCTATCCTCAAAAATAGTTTCATTTAGTTTTGGATTAATGTGATGATAAATGATTTCAAACGACAAATTTCGCTCAAAATACTCAATATGTCTTTTCAGAATATTTTCTAACTCTGAATGAGCGTAAATGTGCAGATTTTTATCACGATTAAGCAGATTAAATGTAGAAATTAGTCCAAATAAACCAAAGATATGATCTCCATGTAAATGGCTGATAAAAATATGATTAATCTTTCCAAAACGAATTTTATTTCGTCGAAGCTGAATCTGTGTTCCTTCGCCGCAATCTATTAAAAAAAACCGCTCATGTACATTGAGCACATGAGCGGTAAGATTTCTTTTCGAAGTTGGTACAGCAGAGCTGCTTCCTAATATTGTTAATTCGAAAGTCAAATTAAAATAATCTATTCATTACTTTTTTTAGTATCACTTTCCATAATAATATCCACAGCTTCTTCGGCAGAGTATGCAATATTTAGTACTGTATCCAACTGAGATATGGTAATTAATCTGTCCACAGCTTCGTTTAAACCTGTTAAAACAAATGTTCCATTAGCATTTTTACACAATCGATTAGCTACTAGAATAGCACTTAAACCGGATGAGTCGCAATAGCGGCAGCTACTTAGATCAAGTATAATGTTTTTTTCGCCTTTACCGGAGATTAAAACCAATTCGGATTTTAAACTTGGAGCCACATTCGTGTCAAGTTTTTCTTCCATAACTTGAATTAAAGTATACTTGTCCAGTTTTTCAATTTTGAATTCCATTGTAACTAGTTTTTAAGTTAATAAAGAACTATTCTTCGGTTGTGTTTTCTTCTTTTTTACTTTCCTTTTTCTTAGCAGCCTTTACTTTCTTATCTTCTTTAGCATCCATCTCTGCTTTTTTCTCGGCTACCTCTTTCTTATGAGATTCTTCCATTTCGGTTTTAAGGTTTGCTAATTCTGAAATGTCACCCAAGGTTGTTTTTTCAAGATTTGTTTTTACCTTTTTAACAGCTTTCTTGGTTGTTTCAGTTTTAACTTTCTTTTCAGTCTCCTCAACTTCTTTTTTCTCATCTTCAAAAATTCTACTGTGAGACAAGATAATCTTTTTTGCTGACTTAGAAAACTCAATTACCTTAAATTCTAATTTTTCGTCAACTTTTCCAGGTTTTCCATCTTCTTTAACAAGATGTTTTGGAGTTACAAATCCTTCAACACCGTATGGAAGAGCTACAACAGCACCTTTGTCGAATACTTCAACGATAGTACCTTCGTGAACTGATCCAACAATAAACACTGTTTCGAATACATCCCATGGATTTTCTTCAAGTTGTTTGTGGCCTAAGCTTAATCTGCGGTTTTCTTTATCAATTTCTAACACAACTACATCGATTTTCTCGCCAATTGATGTGAATTCTGCAGGATGTTTAATTTTCTTAGTCCATGAAAGGTCAGAAATATGAATTAAACCATCAACACCTTCTTCTATTTCAACAAATACGCCAAAGTTTGTAAAATTACGAACAGTAGCAGTATGACGACTGCCCATTGCATATTTTTCGTCGATATTACTCCAAGGATCAGATTTAAGTTGTTTAATACCTAATGACATTTTTCTTTCGTCACGATCTAGAGTTAAAACCTGTGCTTCAATTTCGTCACCAACTTTTAAGAATTCCTGAGCACTACGTAGATGCTGTGACCAAGACATTTCTGAAACGTGGATTAAACCTTCAACACCTTGAGCTATTTCAACAAATGCACCATAATCGGCCATAACAACTACTTTACCTTTAACGTTATCGCCAACTTTAAGGTCTTTGTTCAATGCATCCCATGGATGTGGAGTTAATTGTTTTAAACCTAAAGCAATACGTTTTTTGTCATCATCAAAATCAAGAATAACAACATTTAATTTCTGATCTAATGTTACAATTTCTTCAGGATGATTTACACGTCCCCATGATAAGTCGGTAATATGAATTAATCCGTCAACACCACCAAGGTCGATAAATACTCCATAAGAAGTAATATTTTTAACAGTTCCTTCAAGAACCTGTCCTTTTTCAAGTTTTGCAATAATTTCTTTCTTTTGTTGTTCAAGTTCAGCTTCGATAAGAGCTTTGTGAGAAACAACAACATTTTTAAATTCATGATTGATTTTTACCACTTTAAATTCCATGGTTTTATCAACATAAATATCGTAATCACGAATTGGTTTCACATCGATTTGTGAACCTGGTAAGAAAGCTTCAA